>NZ_BJCE01000004.1:0-66653 GCF_005402885.1 Sphaerospermopsis reniformis | reverse complement strand
CATGATACCACTCTCTTACCGCACTCTCCACCCTCACCACGCACGACCTCTCTCGCCCATGCACTCTCACCTATCACCCCTCCCCACTCTCACCTCACCACACACTCCTCACCTATCACCCATCACCCCGCACCCATCACCAATCACCCATCACCAATCACCCATCACCAATCACCCATCACCCATCACCAATTACCAATTACCAATTAAAAAATCATGTCAAATATTAAACGCCGTCATTTTCTACAACTAGCTGGTTCTACCTTAGCAACAGTTGGTATTAGCCAATTAGATATAATGCACCAGGGCGATCGCTATGGTCAAGTTCTGGCTCAAAATACATCTCGTAAACTAGCTTTATTAGTGGGAATTAATCAATATTCTGGGATAATTCCACCTTTAAAAGGTTGTGTAACTGATGTCCAATTACAACAAGAGTTATTAGTTCACCGCTTTGGTTTTAACCCTCAAAATATCCTCACATTGACAGATCAACAAGCTACTCGTAAAGGTATCCTCACAGCTTTTGAAGAACATTTGATTAACCAAGCAAAACCCGGAGATGTGGTAGTATTTCACTTTTCTGGACATGGTTCAAGAGTCATAGATCCAGATCGAGATCAACCAGATGGATTCAATAGCACTTTAGTTCCTATAGATAGCAAACTACCAGAAGGTTATCCCATTACTGGTGGTGTGGTATCAGATATTATGGGACACACTTTATTTTTACTCATGTCTGCCTTAAATACAGAAAATGTGACTGTAGTGTTAGATTCTTGTCATTCTGGTGGTGGAACAAGGGGAAATTTGCGGGTACGATCGCGTTTTGGTGGTGACAAATTACAACCAAGTCCAGTAGAACTTGATTATCAAAAACAATGGTTAAGACGTTTAAATCTATCCCCAGAACAGTTTATTGAACTTCGCAGAAAAAACGTGGCGAAAGGAGTTGTGATTGCTAGTGCTAAACGAGATGAATTGGCTGTGGATATGACTTTTAGTGATTTCCATGCAGGGGCTTTTACTTATTCTTTAACCCAATATTTATGGCAACAAACCAATAATCAATCTATCAATAATGCCATCATCAATGTCGGTCGGAATACAGCAACTTTGGCTTATAACCAAGGACGATATCAAAATCCCCAAGTAGAATCTAATCTCAGCCAAGAAAACACCAATCCACCGATTTATTTTACACCTAAAAAGCAATCTCAGCGGAAGCTGTAATCACTAAAGTCCAAAATAACCAAGTACAATTATGGTTAGGTGGACTAGATTCACAAACTCTGGAAGCCTTTAAAAAAGGTGCTATTTTTACGGCTTTAGATAGTGAAGGTAAGCAACGAGGATTAGTGAAACTAGATTCACGACAAGGTTTGATTGGTCAAGGAAAATTACTTCCCACAAAGCAAAATTTACCGCTACAACCAGGAACGTTATTACAAGAACGTATCCGTAGCATTCCCAAAGATATAACTTTAAAAATCGGTATTGATCAATCTTTTGATAATAATACTGCCCAGCAAGCAATCAAATTTCTGCAAGCACTTCCTCGTATTGAACCTAAGCAATTAGGCAGTTCTGAAGTACAGTACATTTTTGGGCGTATGACTCAAGCCAAGTATGCAGAATTACAAGAATTACGGAAAAATAGCATCAAAAATCTTCCCCAGGTAGGTAGTTTAGGCTTATTTTTACCCAGCCAAGATGAGATTATTCCTGCCTCTTTTGGTGAAAATAGAGAAACAGTCCAAGAAGCAATAACCAGATTAAAACCGAAATTTAAATCTCTCTTGGCAGCACGAATTATTAAACAGGTTTTAGGTAATACCAATTCATCACGGCTAAATGTGACTGCTTCCATGAATATTGCTAATAGTCAAACAATAATTGCTGAAACTTTCGCTATTCGTGGTACTAACAAAGTTCCCGTAGATTCAAACCCAACCGTACCAGTATCACCTGTCAAGTTTTCTGAGTTAGGAATACCTCAATTAACTGTAGGAACACAAATTGATTTGCAAATAGAAAATAATGAATCTAGTGATCTCTACGTGAGTATTTTAGTGATTGATGCTGAAGGAACAATGACGATTATTTATCCTAATGATTGGTCAGCTTCAGAAACAGCAGCATTGATCAAGCCAAAACAAAAATTAGTAATTCCTCAAGCTGGTCGTGATGTTTTTAAACTTACCATTAGTGAACCTTTGGGCATTGGGGAAGCACTTGTTATTGCTAGTACCTCACCTTTGCGAACTTCCCTAAGAGTATTACAAAAAATTGCTAAACGCAGCGGTCTAGAAAATCGTAGAAGTCCGATGAATGTTAATGATGATCTGTTAGAGGTGACAGATAGTTTACTCAATGATTTAGATGCAGGTACTCGTAACATCACTTCGGCTTCGCTCAGTACAAGTGCTGACAGGGCAATAACCGAACTCCCAGATAATGTTCGTGGTATTGATACAACAAAACTGGCAGCAATGGCGATCGCCTTTGAAGTTTTAAGGGGTTGAAAAATGTAACAAAATGTAAAATGCCTAAAAACCTCATCCCTCCTGCCTTCTGCCTCCTGCCTTGCCACAACGATAAATTTCAACGCCTACCTACTTAACCAATTACCCATTATCAATTATCCTGTTCTTCCCGCTAAATTAGCAACCACCGCTGCTAATTCTCCAGGATTCACTGGTTTAGGAATATGTAATTGAAAACCTGCTAATAAAGCTTGGGTCCGGTCTTCTGATCTAGCATAAGCTGTTAATGCCACTGCGGGAATTTTCCCTCCTTCATTACTAGGAAGACTTCTGACTTTACGAATTAATGTATAGCCATCTTCTTCTGGCATTCCAATGTCACTAATTAATATATCTGGATGGAATTGTGATAAAGCTGTCATTGCTTCTTGAGTAGAGGCAACAGCAGTCACTTGAGCGCCATATTGTCCTAAAATTGTAGTTAGTAAATTCCTTGTATCTGCTTCATCATCCACTACCAAAACTCGCACATTTTCCAAGATTGATAATTGGTAATTCACAGATTCGCTATTTGTGAGAAATGGTTGTGATTTGGGTGTATCATCTTCATTAATCACGGCTTTCATTGGTAAATTGACAATGAAAGTTGCACCTTGTTCTAGTCCTGGACTGGTAGCGAAAACTTTACCTCCGTGCAGTTCTACTAAATGCCGGACTATAGCTAATCCTAATCCTAATCCACCATGCGATCGCGTAGTTGAACTATCAGCTTGACAAAAACGCTCAAATACATGAGGTAGAAATTCGGTAGCAATTCCCGCACCATTATCACTGACTTGAATCTGCACACGGGACTTAATGCGCTGTATTTTTACCTCCACTTTTCCCCCCTTGGGTGTAAATTTTACAGCATTGGAAAGCAAATTCCAAACTATTTGTTGCAAGCGGTTAGCATCACCTATCACTACTCCCACTGCTGGATCAAATTCCGACTCAATGCAAATATGTTTAGCATCCGCAGCAGGACGCACTGTGTCTATTGCTGCTTCTATTACTGGTACGATTTCCACTGAGGACATATTTAAACGCAGTTTACCACGAATAATCCGAGAAACATCTAATACATCTTCAATTAACTGAGATAAAGACCGACTATTGCGATCAATTGTTTCCAATGCTCTAGCAGTGGTAGCTTCATCAAATTTACGCCTTCTGAGCAACTGTGTCCATCCTAACATGGCATTGAGGGGGGTGCGGAGTTCGTGGGATAGTGTGGCTAAAAATTCATCTTTGATGCGGTTAGCTGCTTCTGCTTCAGTTCTTGCTGCTTTTTCTCGCGCTAGTATTTGTTCTCTTTCTTGTTCTGCTTGCTTGCGTTCTGTAATATCAATCATAAACCCATGTATCTGTTTTGGTCCATCTTTACTCCGCACCACATTCACAATGTCATATAACCAAACCACTCTGCCATCTGCGGCTAACATTCTATATTCAAATTCGTAATTTTCCTCGGTTTGTGAACTCATCAGGCAATACTTAACTGCCCACTCTTTGTCTTCAGGATGGATATGTTCTTCCCAAAAATTATCACTGTAACAATCAGTTAATGAATAACCGAGTATTTCTTCTGTTTGCAGACCAATGTATGTAAAATTTCCAGTTTTAGGATCTGCTTCCCAAGGAATGACGCGCACTTTTTCTGTTAATTTGCGGAATTTTTCTTCGCTTTGTTTGAGAGCATTTTCAGCTTGCTTTTGTTCTGTAATATCTCTAATGAGGGCAACAAATCCTTCTACTTTTCCTTGCTGATTGAATTGGGGAATATAAGTAACGCTGGTATCATGAATTGTACCATTTTGATGCAAGAGTTTCGTTTCATAAGTGACTTGATTTCCAGATAATACTGTTTTTACATAAGGAACAATTTTTTTATAAACTGACTCTCCTAAGATTTCTTTTATGTGTTTTCCATAAATTTCAGCAATAGGTATACCAAACCATTCTTCATATCTTTTATTATTAAAACGATAACGCTGTTGAGCATCTACATAGGAAATCTGTACTGGTAAAGAATCGGTAATCAATCGCAGTTGTTCTTCCTGTTTTCTCAGGGAATCTTCTGCTTTTTTGCGCTCGCTCACATCAACAACAAAACCAATTACTTGATCTGAATTATCTTCTAATAAAGCTAAACCAAGTAAAACATTAACCAGACTACCATCTTTGCGGATATATTGTTTTTCAAAAGGTTGACAAACTCCTTGGTCTCTCAGTTCCACTATTGAGCGATCGCTTTTTTCCAGATATTCTGGAGGTGTCATTTTTCGGCAGTTTATTCTTCCTGCTAGTAGTTCTTCTCGTGTATAACCTACCATGTTTAAAAAGGCATCATTCGCTTCTAAAATACCGCCTTGCATATCGGTTATAATCACTCCAATGATGTTGGCATCTTTTAACCTGCGAAATCTCGCTTCACTTGCTGCTAGGTGTTTAAAACTTATTTCTAATTTCTGCTTAGAAGTACGTAATTCTGAGTTTAGCCAACTGATAAACATTGTCACCAGCGTAAACAATCCTAACTTAATGATACTGTCTGGACTGTCAACAGAAAATGAAAATTGGGGATTGATAAAAAAGTATTTAACAAGTAGAGCCGACAAAACAGTAGCTAATAACCCAGACTTAATGCCACCATACCAGGTACTCACTGCTATAGCCGCAAAAAATATCAGAAAGATAGAGCGATCTAAAAATGGCTCTAACAGGAATGTTAATACCAAGGCGATACCAACACATAAAATGGACACAAAATAGTTTGATAGAAGAGAAATTTTTCCTTTCAATTTAGCATCTCCTCTGGTGCTGCAAGCTACTTGCAGTCATGAAATTTGTAAGCGACAGGAATATAGCTCCAGACCTATTATGCAACAGGACAATACAAAGCTTACATTTCTGGAATAGGAATCTACCTAAAGTAGTAAAAATCAATGCAAACAAACCTTTTCTAGTATAGTATACTTTCTCTGATTTAAATTATATTGTTAGCGGTGCTGATAGCAACAGAAATTATTGATTTAGGACTTACGTAAGATGTGACTGAAAACCTTATTCTTGCGTAGGGGTAATTCATGAATTACCCCTACTTTCGTTCCCTTTTGCGTAAGTCCCGTTATTAAATTTTGCTCCTAGACGGATACGACATGATTGATTTTGTTCTTCGTTAAACTTAGCTACAGCTTGTTGCATATCTAAAGCCATATTTGCTATGGACATAGGATGATCACTGCGATGATTAGGTAATCCAGCAACTGTCATGTAAGCATCACCAATAGTTTTGATTTTTTTGACTCCATGCAGTTCGGCTAATTCATCAAATAAGCAGAATATTTCGTTAATAAATAAATGCTATTTTCTACATACAAATATAAAGGATGCTTAATTAAATTTAAATTTATTCAGCAAGCCCTACTTAAAGAAAAAATTGTTCCTATCCAACTCTTGAAACTGTCACCGTGGCGTAGCACCTGTCACCTGTCACTGGTCATTCACAGATAACTTTTTCAGCAAACCCTATTTGCAAGTCCGATATTTCGGAAGTTAACAGCGCCTCTAGTTGGTTTATACCAAAATTTCTTTTGGGAATCATGCACTTTTTGGGTTATGAGTAATTAAAGATGAATGAGTTGGGAGAAAACCTAACATGGGTCGCAACCCCACTTTAACTTTTGATCGTGGTACGTTAATTTTACATCCTCCTCCACGCTGCAAAGCTTGGATAGATTTTGCTACCTGGGATGATAGAATTGAAAAATTCCGCATTCCCGCGATTAGATACCGTTGTTTAGTCGAAGCTCTGCAAGCAGAAGATACTTTTTTTATTGATGAGGCTAAGGAATTTTCTCCTTTGGAGTTAGTCGCTAGTTTAGAAATGACTCCCTATCCCCACCAAAATGAGGCTTTAGCGGCTTGGAAGTTGGCAGGTAGACAGGGTGTGGTGGTGCTACCCACGGCAGCGGGTAAGACTTATTTGGCACAAATGGCCATGGAAGCAACACCCCGCACTACTTTAATTGTTGTTCCAACTTTGGATTTAATGCACCAGTGGTATGCACACCTAAAAGCGGCTTTTCCTGATATGGAGTTAGGTTTGTTGGGTGGTGGTTCACGGGATAGAACACCGATTTTAGTGGCAACTTATGATAGTGCGGCTATTCATGCGGAAAGTTTGGGTAATAAATATGCGCTGATTATTTTTGATGAATGTCATCATTTACCTACAGATTTTAATCGAGTGATTGCGGAATATGCGATCGCACCTTATCGTTTAGGACTTTCTGCTACACCAGAACGCACCGATGGCAAACACGCTGATTTAAATATTCTCATCGGTAGAGAAGTTTATCGGCAGCGTGCTGAAGATTTGGCAGGTAAGGCTTTAGCAGAACATCAAGTTATACAGATAAAAGTCAAATTATCTCAACTTGAAAGAGAAAGATATAATCAGTTAATTCAAACTCGGAATGATTTTTTAAAGCAATCTCGCATTTCTTTGGGCAGTTTGCAAGGTTGGCAAACTTTTGTCCAAATGAGTGCGCGATCGCAAAATGGACGCAGAGCAATGTTAGCACATCGTCAAGCTAAAGAAATCGCTCTGGGGACTGATGGGAAGTTAAGAATTCTTGCTGATTTATTAGCTGAACATTACCCCTCTAGAGTGTTGATTTTTACGGCTGATAATGCTACGGTTTACCGTATTTCGGGTGAGTTGTTAATTCCTGCTATTACTCATCAAACTCCTGTGAAAGAACGGCATGAAATTTTAACTAAGTTTAAGGAAGGTATTTATAATACTTTGGTGGCTTCTCATGTTTTAAATGAGGGTGTTGATGTTCCTTCTGCTTCTATAGCAATTATTCTTTCTGGTACTGGTTCTGCAAGGGAATATATCCAGCGTTTGGGTCGGGTTTTACGTAAGGGAAATATGGAAAATAAACAGGCGATTTTATATGAAGTTGTGGCGGAAGATACGAGTGAGGAGGGTACTTCGGCTAGAAGACGAGGTTTAAGAGGGAATGAACCGCAAAGTACGCAAAGTACGCAAAGTCAGGAGGAGAAGAAAGAGGATAAGAAGAAGGATAGAAGGGGTAATTTAAGGGTTGTTTATGGGGGTGGTAAGGAAAGAGAAAATCAAAGGGATTTGCGGGCGGCTGAACAGTTGGAAATTAATTATTCTCTTAATAAGAAAAATGTTGACAACGGAGTTATTGATTCATCGTCAAAATGGGGAGGAAATTATCCCGAAGAGACTGAAACTTGATGATAAACATTTGGGTTTAGCTAGTGATTTAATTCAGTTTTTTCAGGATGCTGTGAGGAAGTCTCAAGGGGTTCTTGAACGTCAATTGGCTGATTTTGAAGGTGATACTACTGATTATCGAATGAAGCGCGGTTTGGCTTATATTCTGAAAAGTAGTTTCTGCACTTTTGAGGTTGTTAGTCCTCTTGAACCTGCTATGTTAAGAGAACGGGTGTTTTCTCTGGCTGCAAAATCTGTTTCTAGTCGGGAAAATACAGAGGTAATTTTAACTAAAATTTCTGATGATTTAAGTCGGGAATTACAACGGGAAGTTTTACCTGTTCATGTTCATGAAGGTCTTTATGCTGATTTATCGGAAAATAAAATTTTAACCTCTTTTGATGCTCCTAAACCTGAAGATTTATTACATCGTTATAATTTGTCTCAGGTACAAGGTGTGTTTTATAAAGCTACTCATTTGGTGTTAAATGCTCATCGCAATGTACCAGGAGAATATAAGTTATTGTTCCGTTATTTGAAGTTGTTTCAATTAATGGCTTATATTGAAGGTGATGCGGATCATGGTTTTACTATTAGTATTGATGGTCCGACAAGTTTGTTTAGTCCTAGTACCCGTTATGGTTTGGCGATCGCTAAATTAATTCCTGCTTTACTTCATGTGACAAAATGGAGTTTATCTGCAACTTTACAAACACGAGATTTTTATACTAATGAATGGAAAACTGGCAGGTTTACACTCAATTCTGAATGTGGTTTAGTCTCTCACTATCCTCAAGGTAAGCCTTATGATAGTATGTTAGAACAATCTTTTGCTGATAAATGGGATAATTTAAAAAGTGGTTGGATTTTAGAACGGGAAGTTGATTTAATTCCTATTCCTGGAAGTGTGATGATTCCCGATTTTCGGCTGGTACATCCTGATGGTAGAACTTTTTTATTAGAAATTGTCGGTTATTGGCGACCAGAATATTTACAAAAAAAATTTTCTCAAGTACGCCGTGCTAATTGTGATAATTTAATATTAGCTATTTCGGAAAGATTGAATTTAGAAAAAGCAGGTGTAAAATTAGATAATGTCCCTGCTAGAATTGTTTGGTTTAAAGAAAAATTATTACCCAAAGCAGTTTTAGCGGTAATGGGTGATGGGTGATGGGTAATTGGTAATTGGTAATTGGTAATTGGTAATTAGTAATAACACCCAGATCCCCGACTTCTGCGTTCAAGTCACAATTTATTGACAGGATAATAAAAGGAAATTGGGGATCTGATGACTCTTAATTATTACTGCTCAAATTCTCATTAATTAACTGTTGAAATTCCTCTAAAGAATTGATGCTAATGCTGGGTAAAAGTAAGGTTTCTAATACAGACATATCATCAATTTGATTGATAGATTTGACGAGGTCATCTGGTAAAATATCAAAACGATTTTGCAGAATTTTGATAATATCTTGTTTGCGTGTTTCTTTTGCTCCTATTTGCTGACCAATTTGTTGCCCAATTTGTTGACCAATTTGTTGACCAATTTGTTGACCTCTTTCTAGTGCCATTTCTTCTATTGTGCTTAAAAAAGGCATATTGCGCTCCTTTTCGTATTGATTAAGTTTATTTTTAAATTCCAGTTCTAGTTGTGTTGGTAAAGTCATCATTTTATCAAGAAACTTACCTAAATTAATGATATCAAATTTAGTTAAGCCCCTTTCATACAAACTTCTGACTAAATTCCATTTCCATTGTTCTCTTTGGGTTAAATTGCTAGTAGTAGCTTTGGTTTTTAAATGCGCCATGACTACTGTAGCAAAAACATTATCACTAGCTTCTAATTGCTCCCACTGATAATCTAAGAGTTTCACGTTACTGAAAGTCATTTTAACTTGGCTTTCTCCCATGCCGTATTCATAAGAATTGGGTCGCCAAGTTTTACTCTCATCTCCTAGTATAGCTAAACTGATGACGGGTTTATGATATAAATCAAAGGCGCGATAGTTATAGATAAACATTCGCTGGGAAAATTCTTTATCATATTGGCTTTGTACCTCAATATGAATCAAAATCCAAACTTCTTGGTTATCTAGTAACCAAACCTTATACAATTTATCAGCATAGCGTTTTTCTGTTTGGGAAGATGCTGTAATTTGCTCTAATTCTTTATCGAGGGAAATGGGGGTTTTTTGCCAATTAATTTGTTGATGAAGATGGGGGTAAAAGAAAGATACAAAAGATTCAAAGTATTCTGATATTGCTTCTTTCCATGTTTCGTCATAATTAGCGGTAGTTTCATTCATTCAAGCACCTGGGAAAAATCTATTACTTACTAAGTATTTACTAAATATTAGGATCTATACCATGAGAACGTAATATTTCTTCTAAACGTTGCGATCGCAATCTTTCAGATTCAGCTTTTTTCCTTTCAAATTCAGCTTTTTTCCTTTCAAATTCTGCCCGTTCCCTTTCCTGTTGCAGTAGTTCTTCTGCTGTTAAATATCTCTTTCGTTGTTCATCATACCAATATAACCATTCTCTGGTAATTCCTTGATATTTTCCTTCTTCTCTACCTATTCCTAAATTCAATTCTGATAACCATACTGCTTCACCTGGCAATAATTGATATTTGCCATTTTCTAATTTATAAACCTCTAACTTTTGTTTCCTTTTTCTTAATGGGTTATAAATCACATAATATAAAATTCCTAATTCTGCATATTCTTGTTTCTTTTGGGTATATTCTCCCCTTCTAGTTTGAGATACTACTTCTAACACCATGATTGGTAGTTTTTGTTCTTCCCATAACACATAGGATAAACGTAAATCTGAGTCAATAATTCTCGGTACACCAATACTCAGAAATCCATCTGGTACTATTGCTGGTTTATCTGGATCATAATATATTCCCATATCTACGCCAAAAAACCAATCCATTCTTTCTGACCAAATTAAGGCGAGTATGGTTTTTAGTAACCCTGGTATTAAGTCTTGTAATTCGTTATCCACTGGTGTATCGTCTGAATCTGGTAAGTCTTCAGCAGAGGGTAAACATTGCCGAGTATCATATTTTAATAACATATCTTCTCAAACCAATCAATGTTTCTTTTTTACAATATAACATATATAATACATCAAGAATCATTGAATGCAGATAAACACAGATAAAGATGAATAATTAATTCAATGTCCAAAATATAAAATTTTCCTTAATTTTAAATTATATGTAATTAGCATTACAAATCTATCTGGGGCATGATTTATAATTATCCCCAGTTAGAATATTTTTATGAAAAAACTCAAAATCATGAAAACTAAAATTTCTGTCATTTTAACAATTGTAGCGGCTGTTTTTGGTGTGAATAGTGCCGTTTATGCACAATCAACTGAGCAAGTTAATCAAGGAAATTTTACTTTAAAAAGTGATTCTTTAGTTGATGTTAATGATCGTCGTGCAGAAAATGATTTTAGCAGATTTTTTAATCAACAAAATAATCAAGGTACGGAAAATAATACTTCTGAAGAATTGCCCTTGAGTGAATCAATCACAATTCCTGCTACTCTTATTTTTCTGCAACCAGCAAATCAAAATTTGAATGAAAATGATGGTCTGCAACTACAGTTAGATTTAAGTGATAACCAATAGGAATAATTGGTAATGGGTAATGGGTAAAAACTGTCACCTGTCACCTGTCACCTAATTTCTGACTCCCAAAAGATAATTTGGCAACATTTTGCAGTAAAATTAATACTTTGGAGAGAAGAGGTTTTTTTAATGACTCGTGTCATCATTGTGCGTCATGGTCAAAGTACCTATAATATTGAAAGACGTATCCAAGGACGTACTGATGCGTCAACTTTAACGAAAAAAGGTCAAGACGATGCTAGGAAAACGGGTAAAGCTCTGAGTAATATAGCATTTAAGGCTATTTACACCAGTCCCCTGAACCGCGCTAAAACAACAGCAGAAATTATTTGCAGTGAGTTAGTGGAAAAGTTTGGGGAAATACAAGTTTCCGAAAATTTAGTAGAAGTAGACTTACCGTTATGGGCGGGAATGTTATCTGTTGATGTCAAAGAGAAATTCCCTGATGATTATAGTATATGGAAAAAACGTCCCCATGAATTGCGGATGATGATTAATGATGCAGATGGGACAAGAGAACATTTTCCAGTTTTAGCTTTATACGCACAAGCACAGCAGTTTTGGCAAGAAATTTTACCCCGTCATCAAGGGGAAACTATTCTTATAGTTGGACATAATGGTATTAACCGAGCTTTAATTAGTACGGCTTTGGGTATTCCTCCTAGTGGTTATCATGGACTACAACAGTCTAACTGTAACATTAGTGTGTTAAATTTTGCTGGTGGTTTGGGTGAACCTGTGCAGTTAGAATCAATGAATCAAACGCAACACCTGGGAGATACTTTACCGAGTTTACGCCCCAATCATCAAGGATTTAGGTTATTATTAGTACGTCACGGCGAAACCGAATGGAATCGTCAAGGTAAGTTTCAAGGGCAAATTGATGTACCTTTGAATGATAATGGCAGAAGCCAAGCGGGAAAAGCTGGGGAGTTTCTCAAAGATGTGACATTTGATTTTGCTTTTAGTAGCACTATGGCACGTCCCAAAGAAACCGCAGAAATTATTCTTAAACACCATTCTCAGATTAATTTGCAGTTATTGGACGGTTTAAGAGAAATTAGTCACGGAACCTGGGAAGGTAAATTTGAATCAGAAATAGAACAGCAATTTCCCGGAGAGTTGGAACGTTGGCGCACTGTTCCGGCTGAGGTGCAAATGCCAGAAGGGGAAAATTTACAACAGGTACATGAACGCAGTGTAGCGGCTTGGCAGTCAATATTAGCAACTGCTGAGAAAAATCAGTTACAAACGGGCTTAGTGGTTGCCCACGATGCGACTAATAAAACTTTGCTTTGTCATATTCTAGGATTATCACTGGAAAATTTCTGGAATTTCCGTCAAGGTAATGGGGCTGTAAGTGTCATTGATTACCCTAATGGTGCTGGTGGTTTACCCGTATTGCAAGCAATGAATATTACTGGTCATTTAAGTGGTGGTGTGTTAGATAAGACAGCCGCAGGAGCATTATAATTGCGCTGATTAGCATATCTGGGGCGGGCAAGATGCCCACCCCACATTATATTCTTCCCTAATCACCAACTACCAATTAGAACAGATATTTTAAGTATTAAAACAGACATGATAAATGAACTTCTACAACAAGTAAGGGTAATTGATCCGGTTTCGGAAACTGACCAAATAGCCGATGTATTAATTGTTGAGGGTGAAATTAAAGCGATCGCTCCCCAAATTTCCGATATTAGCGCCGATACTGTTATTAAAGATTGTCGGGGTTTAGTTGTAGGTACTGGTTTAGTTGATTTATATAGTCATTCCAGCGAACCAGGGTTTGAAGAAAGAGAAACTTTGGTTTCTTTGCTGCAAGCTGCATCTGCTGGTGGTTTTACGAGGGTAACAGTATTACCAGACACAAATCCAGCTATTGATAATCCCGCTTTAGTGACACAGTTACAGCAAAAAAGAGTAGAGAAAGGTTCACCCCATCTTCAGGTTTGGGGGGGAATGACTTTAGATTTAGCTGGTAAACAGTTAACTGAGTTTGCGGATTTAGTTACTACTGGGGTTGTGGGTTTTACGGATGGGAAACCTTGGGAAAATTTGGGTATAGTCAGACGGGTTTTAGAATATCTGCAACCTTTTGGTAAAGTTGTGGCGTTTTCTCCCTGCGATCGCTCTTTGTCTTTAAATGGTACAATCCGAGAAGGTGCGGAGGCGTTGCGTATCGGTTTACCCCATGTTCCTCCTAGTGCGGAAACAAGTGCGATCGCTGCTTTATTGGAATTAGTCGCGGAAATTAGGACACCTGTACATATTATGCGGGTTTCTACTTCCCGGAGTGTGGAATTAATTGCTACTGCAAAATTTCAGGGTTTACCAGTGACAGCTAGTACCACTTGGATGCACCTGTTATTGAACACCGCAGATATTAAGAGTTATCATACTAGCTTGCATTTAGAACCACCTTTAGGTAATGCTACTGATGTGAAAGCTTTGCGTGCTGGTGTGCGTGGAGGTGTAATAGATGCGATCGCCATTGATCATGCAGCTTATACTTACGAAGAGAAAGTACAAGCTTTTAGTGAATCACCACCAGGAGCAATAGGATTAGAATTAGCATTACCCTTACTATGGGAAAATCTCGTAGAAACTGGAGAATTTACAGCTTTAGAATTATGGCAAGTTTTGAGTAATAAACCAGCAGCTTGTTTACAACAACAAATCAAACCGATTAAACCAGGGGAAAAAGCAGAGTTAACATTATTTGATCCTGAAAAAATCTGGAGAGTTAGTCGAGAAAGTCTTTATTCACAAGCTGATAATACACCTTGGTTTGGCAAAGATATTAAAGGTAGAGTTTTACAAACTTGGTGTTAATAGGGAACTACCAGATTATTTACTTTTGTAAAGTTTGATATTTCGACTTATGGGGGTATGAAGAGGGTTGAAATACCCTTATCTTATGGTTTTGGGGATTTGTAACGAAATGTAAAGCAATGTATTACTTTTGTCGCTAAGAGCTAGAAAGACCTATATTCAGCAATCTTGGGTAATTTGCAAAAAATATTAGTTTTTTGGGTTGACATCTTAGAGTTTTTGTTTTATAGTGTATTTATTGGCTGGAAACAGCAAACAGCACCTTGAAAATTAAATACTGATTAACCTTGTTACATTACCGTTTCCGTAGCTTGGCGCAAACGCCTTTTGAAAGCTAACTGTATCAAGGTCTCGATGACTATAGGGTTTTTCATAACCAATTCCCCGCAAGGGGATGGAAACAAACATAGTCTACCACACCCTACGACACAGGTATAAAAAATGTTTTTCATAACCAATTCCCCGCAAGGGGATGGAAACATTCCCACATTTCAAGTAAACCTTGATAGCTGACATTAATAGGTTTTTCATAACCAATTCCCCGCAAGGGGATGGAAACTGAATCGCTTTTCAATCTTGGTGAGTGCGATCGCCAAATTGTTTTTCATAACCAATTCCCCGCAAGGGGATGGAAACTCAGATGGTTTTAGATTTTAAATTGAGATTAGATGTTTCAAGTTTTTCATAACCAATTCCCCGCAAGGGGATGGAAACTTTAACCCTGTTTTAACATGAGTGTACCAGCCAGACTTTTTGTTATGATCCCGTTTTTCATAACCAATTCCCCGCAAGGGGATGGAAACTTTAACCCTGTTTTAACATGAGTGTACCAGCCAGACTTTTTGTTATGATCCCGTTTTTCATAACCAATTCCCCGCAAGGGGATGGAAACAAGTCTTTGATGTGTTCTGAGCTCTCTCCGTATACCTCAACCATGTTTTTCATAACCAATTCCCCGCAAGGGGATGGAAACAATACTCCTTCTACAACTTCAACTAACTCATCTGATTTGAGTTTTTCATAACCAATTCCCCGCAAAGGGATGGAAACCAGCAGACAGTTCCAGACAGGTGTCTGTAAGGGTCATCAGTTTTTCATAACCAATTCCGCGTAAGGGGATGGAAACTTGGCAAAGTCTTGATTCTGCTCAGAAGTTTTTCACAACCAATTACCCAGAAGAGCATGAAAACAAACCCCCGATCGCAACAATTAAAACAAATGCGATCGCGCTATTTTCCATAATTCCCAGCAAGGGGCTAAATATATTACAAATACGGGATTTCTTAAAGAAACCCCATATCTATCAGTAGTTATAAACTTGCAAATTTAAGTTAATTCTAACCAACCTTGATAACCGGTCACAATGCGATCGCCATCTTTGAGAATATGAACTTCTATTTGATCACTCGCCCAACTAATTTGATCTTTAAATTCTGGGTTAAAAACATGAACTTTTTGATTTCTGGAAGAAACCGGAGACAAAGGAGAATTAATAGCTAAAGACTGGACAAAAGGACCATCTATTAAAATATCTAATTCTGCTAATAATTCCTGAGAACCAGGAGGTGCAGATTCAGATTGTAATTCTTTTAAAGTAAAACCAGTAAAAGCCATCACATTTAAACCAGCGGCTTTAACTTTATGTGCTAAACTAGCTAATGCGGAAGCTTGCCAAAATGGTTCTCCACCAGAAAAAGTTACACCTGTATTATGGGGGTTTTTAATAATATCTTCAGCTAGTTTATCAATCGCAACTAATTGATTTATTTCAAATTCCCAAGATGCGGGATTAAAACAACCTTCACACTCACGCGGACAACCTTGCACCCAAACCACAGCGCGACAACCAGGACCATTCACTTCTGATTTATCAACATAACCCATGATGTTAAGATAACCATCGGGAATTTGTTTCAGTGCTGATAAGATTTCTGTTGTTGTTTTTGTTGTTGCCATATTTATTTAACTCGTGAAAAATATAACTGTAAGCAAGTAGGTAATAGGTAATAGGTAATAGGTAATAGGTAATAGGTAATAGGTAATAGGTAATAGGTAATAGGTAATAGGTAATAGGTAATAGGTAATAGGTAATAGGTAATAGGTAATAGGAAAAAATAAAATTGATTACCCAGTCACCAGTCCCCAGTCACCAGTCCCCAGTCCCCAGTCACCAGTCCCCAGTCCCCAGTCACCAGTCACCGTTTGTATTGCCATCCTTCCCTGATATTCTTGTCTAAATTGTGTAATTCCTTCAATAATATTTGGTAAATCAATTGTCTCTAGAGGACGATTAATTTGCTGTAGTTTATTTGACGAAACAGCATCCAGTTTAACGGCAACAATATCCGCTATTGATAAAGCTTGACGGACTAATTTATCACCTAACAATGTGCTATTAGTTAATACTTTAGTTAATACTACTGCTGGTTCTTTAAAGATTTCTTTTGTAGCTGTGAGAATTTCAGCTAAATTTAATGCTAAAGTAGGTTCACCACTACCACTAAAAGTTACTACATCTAATGGTATTTGTCGGAGTGCGATCGCTTGCAATTCTGAGATAATTTGGCTAGTAGGTATAAACATCTGTCGCTGAGTTGTTTGGTGTTGAATATTCCCTAACTGACAATAAACGCAGTTAAAGGAACAGGTAGATATTATCCCTATAGGATCAATACCAAGCGATCGCCCAAATCTCCACGATTTTACCAGTCCATAAACTGCGGTACAGTGAGGTTTTTCTACAGATAGTGACTCACTCATAACTACCTCACAACTTAGCCTAATTTGATATAGCAGGTGACAGTTTACAAATCAAATTACAAGTCAAAATTCATGCGTTCAAAAGTTGAAAGTTTTACCTATTGATAAATCAAGAGGATTGAACGATGTCTAAAGACTTACGCTTCACAAAAAGACTGTTTCAACCAATCTTATTGAGAATTTATCATTAGTTTGTGAGGAAGTTGTGAGGTAAATTTTCTTATCTTTTGGTAGTGAATACAGTTGTAAACATCATCACCATACCACCTAAAAGAATAGCGATCGCTAATCCTCCTGTGAGCAAATCTAACGTATTATTATCTATGTTCATTGTTTAATCAGTCCCAAATTTACTAAAAATTTACTAAAAATTTACTGTAATTTTCTGAGTAAATTACTATTTTTACAAATGCAATTATATCATATCTTGTGAAATACTTATCATATCTGTTGGGGGTGGTAATTGGTAATGGGTAATTGGTAATTGTAAGAAGGCAATTATAGCTGTAGTTAAGAATTTTCTTAATTGTAGAAAAAAATCATAGTTACGAATAAAAAAAATGATTACCTGGAAATTTATGTAAAGAAAAACCAGCATTTGTATGTTCTTGCCATGATTCTAATTCATAATCAGTAAATGCTGGATCTTGTAAACCGCCAAAAACACTCATAGGAAAATCAAAAGCTGGTTTTGTTGGTCATAATAGGGTTTGGGTGCTGTTAAATAATATTTTTTAAACATATTAACTGATAATCCCATAAAATGACTATACTATGGGCTAATACCAGTGTTTATCATTCAGGTTGGTGTGAGGAGTATTTGATGGGTGTTTACATTATTCGTCCTAAGACAACATCAGTAGCGCGTTCTTTAAAATTAGCATCGAGAAAATTTACGGCTGAAAGTCGTCCTTCACAAGTTGCAGAAGTGGTGAATTTTTGGCGAGAAGATTCTGTATATCAAGAAATTAGCAGTTATTTAGAAGATACAAACAAAGTTACCCAATCTTCAACATATTCAAACATCACAGGTTCTAAAGTTGTTGATATACCTGATGAAGATATTGAACAGCTATGTCAAGATTTACCTAATGCTTTAATTTTACGCGATTTCCCAATAGGGTTAATTCAGCCAGAACGAAATATAACAGGAAAAAAAGGCACAGTAGATGTAGATGATCTTTGGCATTTAGAAGCTATATCTCTGATTACCGCACGTCAGCAAGGATTTACAGGTACAGGTAAAGGAATAACTGTTGCTGTTCTTGATTCTGGTATAGATGCCAACCATCCAGAAATCAAAGATAAAATAATTGAATCTTATCGTTTAAATCCCAGAACACAGGAAATTCAAACCGTACCATTTGAAGATACAGTTGGACATGGTACTCATGTTGCAGGTTTAATTTGTGGAAATCAAGTTGGTGTTGCACCAGAAGCGCAAATCATCAACAGTATTATGTTTCCTAATGGTGTATGTAATCTCTCAGATTGGATATCTTGGTTTAATTGGTTAGCATTACAACCAGAAATCAATATAGTGAATATTTCTGCGGGTGAACTTTCTTTACCAGCAGGTTATTTTGAGCTATTTAATTCTTTAATTGATGATTTAATAGCTGTAGGTTTACTTCCCATTTGTGCTGTAGGTAATGAAGGATTTAACCGTTCTCGTACACCTGGTAACTGTAAAGGTTCACTTTCGGTAGGTGCTATCAATAATAAAAATAAAGTTGCATACTTTAGCGGTAACACTACCATTACCATCACAAATGACTCCCAATCTTATAATGTTCCTTATGTAGTTGCACCGGGAGAAAGCGTTTATTCATCTGTCTTGGGTGGAGGTTATGAAGCGTGGAATGGTACATCTATGGCCACACCGATTGTTTCTGGTGTAGCGGCTTTAGTATTAGAGAAGTATAATAAAAATATCTCAGTGCTAAATTTATTAGATGAAATTTTGACGAATTGTAAAGATTTAGGACTGGATAAAGAACGCCAAGGTAAAGGTTTAGTTCAAGTACCAAAAGCACTATATGAACCTTAAAGAACACCACATTGCTAAAATTGACCCTTTGCTAGAAGAAGCTTTAATGAATGCAAGGGGTGATGAAAAAATGCGGGTAGTTATGACCTTGGGTGATGACAATCAACTCAGGAATAATCAAGGTGTTTTAAATTTAAAACCTGCTGATTTTCCATCATCTACAGCCTACAGAAATGCGTTAATTGAACAGCGTAAAATTCAAATTTCTCAAGTTATAGGTGACACAGTTCAAGAACTACAAAAAATATCTTTAACGACCCAAGGCGGCACAATGAGCCGTGTTTTAGTTGTTGAAGGTTCAGCAACGGATATATTACGCTCATTAGAATTATCTGGAGTTAATCATGTTAGTTTAGATCAATTAATAGGATTACCAGAAATTGCCCCAGATGAAGCAGTTAATCATTTTGCAGAATTGTATATAAAAATTTTAAGAATTGAGTTAGATGAAAAAACCAAAAAATTAATTTATCAAGCTTCTAAACAGTACATTCTTAACTATCAAAAGCGATATAATCGGTTGCGAGTTTTGGGAATGTCGCAACCTGTTAATTTAGATGATATTTATACAGAAGTTCAATGTTTACAACCTGATGAGATTGGAAAATTTGAATCATTAACAGCATTAGAAAAAAATTATCGTCAAAATGGTAGTCATAGATTGACTAATGAAAAATCTGCAAGACAAGATGGAATGATAATTGCTAATCAATATGCACATTTAATGATTTTGGGACAACCGGGTGCAGGTAAATCTACTTTTTTAAGGAAAATAGGACTAGAAGCACTTAAAGGTAAATCTGGACAAATTCAGGGTGAATGTAGTCCTGTTTTACTAGAATTGAAACAATTTACTACAGATAAAGTTGATATTTACAATATTATTCAGCAAGAATTTATATCTTGTAATTTACCATTAGCAAAAGAATTTACTAATCAATTATTAAGGCAAGGTCAATTATTACTACTGTTAGATGGTTTAGACGAAGTACCAAATAGAAATTTTGAATTAGTGATTGATGGGATACAAAATTTTGTTAAGCAATACAAGCAAAATAAATTTGTGATTTCTTGTCGTACTGCTGCTTATCGACAGAAGTTCACTAACTTCAAAGAATTTATTATTGCGGATTTTAATGAGCAACAAATTCAACAATTTATTAATAACTGGTTTTATTCGGAAGTAGATAAAAAATTAGTAACTCCCCAAAAATGCTGGAATAAAATTAAAAGTGAAGATACTACTAAGGAATTAGCAAGAACTCCCTTATTATTAACTTTTCTTTGCTTAGAATATGATGAATCTCAAGATTTACCGAAAAAACGATCTACATTATATGGTAATGCTTTAGATATTTTATTGAGAAGATGGGCATCTGAAAAAAGATTACCAACTGAGCAGATTTATCGTCAACTGGGGATTGATTTAGAAAAACTTATGTTAGCTGAGATTGCTTATCATAATTTTGCAGCAGATAAACTTTTCTTTTCTCGACAAAAGGTTTTAATTCATATAAAAAAATTCCTATCTAGTAATGATAATGCACCTAAATATTTAGATGCAAGTAAAGTATTGGATGCTATTGCTATTGAACAGGGCATTTTAGTAGAACGAGCTAGAAATGTATTTTCATTTTCTCATCTGACCCTACAGGAATATTTAACAGCCCAATATATTGATGATCATGGTTTAGTTGAAAAATTAGTCACTGAACATCTGACAGATAAACGCTGGAAAGAGGTGTTTTTATTAGTGGCTGGGGTTATGCGTGGTGGTGCTGATGATTTGTTGTTATTAATGGAAAAGCAAGCACAAAAATACATCAACACCCCAAAATTAGAAGGTTTATTAAATTGGGCGGAACAAGTCACTGTAGGTTCTCAAGGTAATTATAAACCAGTAGGTAAACGTGCAGTTGCGATCGCCAACGCCCTTGCCAACGCCAATACACTTGCCAATGCCAATGCTCTTACTCATGCCAACATCAACTTTTACGATCTCTCCCACGCCCTTGTCTACGATATCGCCAACACCTACGCTAACAACTATGATTTAGTAAACACACTTATCTACGCCTACACCCTAACTTACAGTTATGCCTACTTTATTGAGTATATATACGAGTTAAAAAAGTTGGAAATTTACAATCAAAGTATCAATTTAAGTGTATTACTTACTCGACTAGAAGCACTAAAAGCTAAAATTCCTGATGAAAAAAAAACCAGAAAGATACATCGAGCCTTTGCTGACAAGTTTATAGAAACCATGCTGGATGGTTTTAATTTTACATCAGAAATTGTTGATTTATCTAAGGAAGAAATAACAGCACTAGAATATTATTTCTACGCTAATTATCTAATTATTCAATGTAAAGATGCTGCGGTGCGGGTGTCCCGTGAAACCTGGGAAGCAATAGAGGGGCGGATGTTGTTACCTCCTGGTAATTGAGTCACAATCATAGAATTCTTAGCCTTACTATCCCTCAACAGCAAGTTAGAGATATGATCAATATGTTTTGCAAATGTATAATCTGTGTCTAAATTCAAATCACTAGAATTATTTACAGGTGCTGGAGGTTTGGCGATGGGATGCGATCGCGCTGGCTTCCATCATCAAGCACTTGTGGAACGAGATAAACATAGTTTTTACACCATCCGCGAAAATCAACAACGAGGGATGCAACTTGTGAGTGACTGGTGTATCCATCAAATGGATGTGGCTGATTTTGACTACTCTAATGTGAGAGGAGAAATAGACCTTTTAGCAGGTGGTCCACCTTGTCAACCTTTTTCTATTGGTGGCAACCATAATGGTTATTTAGATAAACGGGATATGTTCCCTGAATTTTTCCGCGCTGTGCGAGAATTACGTCCCAAAGCTTTTTTAATAGAAAATGTCCGTGGTTTAGTACGGCGTAATTTTATTAATTATTTTGAATATATTCTTTTACAGTTAAATTATCCTGAACTGCAACCAAAATCTGATGAATCTTGGAATGATCATTTCCTCAGACTTCAACAACATCAGCGCAGTAATATCAAGAATAAACTTAGTTATCAGGTGACGTGGCAGTTATTAAATGCGGCTGATTATGGTGTACCACAGAAACGGGAACGAGTGTTTATTGTTGGTTTCCGTTCTGATTTAAAAATTAACTGGTCTTTTCCTGAACCAACTCATACAGAAGAAGCGTTAATTTGGGATAAATGGGTGACAGGTGAATATTGGGAACGTCATGGTATTGCTAAATTATATCGCCCAGAAATGCCCAAAAAAATACGCAGTAGCTATCAACGGAAAGGAGCAAGTTTACTTGGTAGTATAACTTCACCTTGGCTTACTGTGCGAGATGCTATAGCCGACTTACCACCACCTGAAAATACTAATTTAGCAGTAGAAATCCCTAATCATATTTATATCCCAGGTGCTAAAAGTTATCCAGGTCACACTGGTAGTCCTTGGGATGAACCAGCCAAAACCCTCAAAGCAGGTGTACATGGTGTTCCTGGTGGTGAAAATATGCTTGCTTTTCCTGATGGACAAGTCCGTTATGTTACAGTACGTGAGGCAGCAAGATTACAAACTTTCCCTGATGATTACTACTTTCCTTGCGCTTGGGGTGAGTCCATGCGTCAAATAGGTAATGCTGTACCTGTTAAACTCGCTGAGATTATCGCTACTAGCATCCGCACCAATTTACAAACTGTTGACTCTCAATGGAAAATTGAAACTGCTGTCTAGTTATGTTTATTTACAAGTATTCATGCCATTAGAAGTTTTTCAAGCACCTCCAACTCTACGGGATCAATTAATTGAGTTTCAAGCTAGACAGCATTGTTATCCACTAACTGAACTGGAAGAACTCAAAGAAGAATTAGCTGGTTATGTTGGTGTTTATTTACTTTATTACAGAAGAGAATTTCCCCTCTACTCAACCATAACTTACGCCAATCAAAATTCTTGTTGTCTACCTATTTATATTGGCAAAGCGGAAAATCCAGGAAAGCGTACTGGAAAAGGAACTATTACAGGTGGTTTAATTGGTCGTTTAAGAGAACATAGAAATTCTATTCGTCAAGTTAATAATTTGGATGTTGCTGATTTTAATTTTACAGTAGTAGCAATGTCTGTAGATTTAGTAGCTTGGGGTGAGTCTGTTTTGATTAGACATTTTCAACCTGTTTGGTGCAGTATCATTTCTGGTTTTGGCATTCATGCACCCGGTAAAGGAAGGGGTTTACAAATGCGATCGCTTTGGGATGAAATACACTCAGGAAGATCCTTTGCTACAACCTTACCACCTAATCCTATTACTATTTCTAGTCTACAACCACAGGTAAATCAACATTGTCAAAATCTTTGTTTGCGCTTGGGATGTCCATGTTTAGGTGAAAGGGGATAGAAAGTTGCTCCTATAAATACCTAACATCCTTCCCTGCAAGTGAAGGTGAGAAAATTAAAGCCTCTCTCCTACGATGAGAGAGGTTTTGAAAGAGGTCTTAATTTTTCCCTAATTCCTTACCAAATAAAGTTCTATACATCAACCGATAAATATCTGTATTATCCACCGTTCCATTTAACAGCCCAGCATTAAAACCATGCGCTTTCGCTATTATTCCTCCAGCATTATCACCAAAACCAGACCATGATATAGCAAAGGGAAAACGTCTACCCTGTTTATCAGGTGCAGAAATAAAAGGTAACGTACTTGTTCCTTCTTTCCCATCCCAAGGTGCGCCATTTTTACCTTTTTCTGGTAATGGTTTATTAAAAGGAAAATCTTTTTCTGTTGCTCCCACCAATTCTAACCCACCAGCATCACTATCAGCCGCAGTTACTAATAAAGTATTCGGGTTTTTCTCAATAAATTTCATTGCCACACCAACAGCATCATCAGCACGTTTTAAGGCAGTGAGACAACCAATGGCATTATTATAATTACCGAAATTATCGCTGCCTTCTTCCTCTAAAACAATCAAGAAATTTTTACCCTTTTGCGATAAAATCTTTAACGTTACATCCAACTGTTCCCCTACCGTCGGTGCAGTAGCAACATATAACGGTAAATTACGTTGTTTCAAGTTTTCTTCTGTTTCATCATTGTAGGTATCATCAGCCGCAAAAATTCCCAACACCTTTTTAGTATTTGTTGGTAACTTCAATAATTCATCACGAGTGTAAACAACGGTGTAACCTTTCTTTTTCGCTATTTCTACTAAATTTAACCCATCAGTTCTTTGACTTTGGGATGCGGTAGAATGTCTTCCCGCTACTCCTTTGGGAAGATACCACATTTCCCCACCACCTAAAATTACATCTGCACCAGATTCTACTATTTGTTTAGTAATATCTGCAAAATTGCGACGACTGGAAGATTTTGCTAAAAATGCACCTGTTCCCGGTTCATGAATCATCCCAGAATTAATAATAGCCGTTCCTTTGCCCGCTTTTATGGCTTCTTCCATAATTGTTTGTGGTTTTCCAGAAAGCGCCACCACTGGTTTACCGTTTTCATCCAACCCAAAAGAGTCAGCATTTACCTTTACCCCAGTAGCATGAGTTACCGCCCCACCATTGGAAGTTCCAGATAATTGATTTTTCATGTGTCCCAGGTAAACAGCCAAATTTGACATTTGATCCCAATTTAATCTGCCATCTGGTCCAGTGTAGAGTATTCTAGTTGCGCCCCAGTGCGCTGCACTCGTACCATCTGGATGGATAAAGATCACATTACCTTGGCTAGAAGTATTATTGGCTAAGATATGTGGTGTATAACTAAGGACAGATATCACCGCCAAAAGTAAGAAACCAATAACTTTTTGATTCAATCGTCGTAACATTGCTTTACATTTAAACTATAGGTACAATCAAACGTAAGAAGTCAAAAATCTTAAGGGCGAAGCATTCGGGCAACAAATTATCAATTTTCTGACCAGGCTATTTTCCTGTAAGGGCGAAGCATTCGGGCAACAAATTATCAATTTTCTGACCAGGCTATTTTCCTTTAAGGGCGAAGCATTCGGGCAACAAATTATCAATTTTCTGACCAGGCTATTTTCCGAATGCTTCGCCCCTACGTCGCTCGTACAGGTCTTTTGACAATACATACTTTAATCGGTAATTGTTAAGAAATGGTAATTAAGCTGTTGGACATTTAACTTACATACTATCTAAAATTAAAATGCAGACAATTGAAAAAAAGTCAAGTAAAAAAACCTGGGCAAAAGCCATATCCCAACCGGCAAAAGAATTTCCCCCCACTCAATTACCAATAATTGCGGGTAAAATTCCTGAAGGGTTACGTGGTACACTTTACCGCAATGGTGCAGCAAGATTACAACGGGGGGGTGTATCCGTAGGACATTGGTTTGATGGAGATGGGGCTATTTTAGCAGTTCATTTTACCGATGCAGGTGCTACGGGAATTTATCGCTATGTGCAGACTGCTGGTTATCAAGAAGAAACCACTGCGGGTAAATACCTATATGGTAATTATGGCATGACTGCACCTGGTCCGATTTGGAATCAATGGCAAAAACCAGTGAAAAACGCTGCAAATACTTCGGTTTTGGCATTACCGGAGCAACTTTTAGCACTTTGGGAAGGTGATAACCCCTATGCTTTAGATTTAGAAACTTTAGAAACCAAAGGTTTAAATAATTTAGGTGGTTTAACTAAAGGACAACCTTATTCTGCTCATCCTAAAGTTGACTATCAAACGGGAGAAATATTTAATTTTGGCATGACTCCTGGACTTAATGCCATATTGCATATTTATAAAAGTGATTTTACTGGTAGAATTATTCAACAAGCAAAGTTTACGTTAGCAGGTTTTCCGATCATCCATGATTTTGTTTTAGCAGGACAATATTTAATATTTTTTGCTCCGGCGGTATGGTTAAATATTTGGCCTGTTTTATTTGGGGTGAGTAGCTACAGTGATTCTTTAACGTGGCAACCAGAAAAGGGAAATCAGATTATAGTTATTGATAGAGAAAATTTATCTTTAGTCAGTCGGGGAGAAACAGAACCTTGGTTTCAGTGGCATTTTAGTAATGGATATGTTGATGATAGTGGTACTGTAATTGTTGATTTTGCTAAATATGATGATTTTCAAACTAACGAATATTTGCGAGAAGTAGCGACAGGAGAAACTCACACCTTTGCTAAAACTTCCTTGACACGGGTAAAACTAAATCCGCAAACTGGCAAAGTACAAGAAATTGCAACTTTATTAAATAGAACTTGTGAATTTCCTAATGTTCCAGTTAAAAATGTCGGTAATTTCTCTCGTTATAGCTATATGTCTATTTTTCGGGAAGGAACAGATACAGAAGGTGAGATATTAAATAGTATTGCTCGTTTTGATCATGAAAATGGAAATTTAACAGAAGCAAACTTAGGTGAAAATTTTTATCCTTCTGAACCTCTTTATATTGAAGATACTCAAAACTCTCAGCAAAGTTGGGTGTTGACAGTGGTTTATGATGGTAATAGTGATAGTAGCGAAGTTTGGATATTTGATGGCGATCGCCTCAATGAAGAACCTGTTTGTCAACTTGGTTTACCCAGCGTTATCCCCCATAGTTTCCACGGTACTTGGAAACCTGGTGACTGGTGACTGGTGACTGGTGACTGGGGAAGAAATATTTACCTCCTGCCTTCTGCCTCCTGCCCTCTGCCTCCTGCCTCCTTGAACTCCTGAAAACTCAATGTTTCAACTACAACACACCCAAAACACAAAACCAGGATGGTCTTTGGATGAACGAGATCCAAAGTTCATCGAAAATATCATGCCTATATTGGGCATTTTATACAACTACTATTTTCGCGTCCAAACCAGTGGCTGGGAAAATATTCCAGAGGGAAAAGTTCTGTTTGTCGGTTCTCACAATGGCGGTTTGGCATCCCCGGATACATCCATGATGCTGTACGACTGGTTACGTCGCTTTGGTACACAAAGACCTATTTACGGTTTGATGCACCCCAAAGTTTGGGAAGTTTTTCCCCCAGCAGCGGAAATGGCGATGAAAGGTGGTGCTATTATGGCACATCCAAAAATGGCTTATGCTGCTTTTAAGGCTGGTGCGAGTGTGTTAGTTTATCCTGGTGGTGCGGAAGATGTGTTTCGACCCCATCAAATGCGGGATAAAATCTATTTTGCAGAACGTCGCGGTTTTATTAAGTTAGCACTGCGGGAAAATGTGCCTATTGTTCCCGCTATTTCCTGGGGGGCGCATGATACCCTGATAGTTTTGGCTGATTTGTATAAAATTATGCAGCAATTCCATCAATGGGGAATGCCTTGGTTGTTTGATGTTGATCCGTTGGTATTTCCTGTTTATTTAGGTTTACCTTGGGGTTTAGCAGTAGGACCATTGCCGAATATTCCTTTGCCAGCGCGTATTCATACCAGAGTTTGTCCACCTATTGTCTTTGAACGCTATGGAAAAGAAGCAGCAAGCGATCGCAAATATGTGAATGAATGCTATGAATTAGTCAGAAGCAAAATGCAGGAAGAACTAGATAATTTAATCAAAGAAGCAAATAAATAAGGAGTCAGGAGTCAGAAGATAAATATTTCTTCCCCAGTCACCAGTCACCAGTTACCAGTTACCCTATAGGATAATTTCCAGGGTTAACAGCATGAATAAACTCACTACCAGAATGTGGTCTACCTCTTTTATAGGCTGCTTCTTCTGGTTTTCCCCAACCCATCTGTAAAATTAATTCCAAAAAATTCGCATTTTCCCACTTTAAAAAACTTGCCCATTCTGTCCTTTGGGCTATTCTTTCTACATCTAAAGTATTAATTTTTTCGTGTTGTCTACCATTACTCAAACTTAAATATAAATCCATATCTGTTGTAACTTGATCCCAAAATTCCAACATAGAATTTTTCGCAGCTTTCAATATTTCCAAATCAGTATTTAACGCTATTAACTGCGCGTCAACCTCTGGATAATGGAAAGTTTTACCCTTCACAGTCAAATCTTTCCAAACAATTCCAGAAACTTGATTTTCGCGTTGATATTCATGAATAGAAGCTTTAAAATCTTGATAGGCAGTGAATTTTTGTAGCCCTTCCGTTGGGATAAACTGGTCTATAACTGGATTACCTGAAACCGTCACATCCAACTTTAGGCGTTCTCCTTTCAAGCAAGCTTGCCGTTCTGCTGCTAAAATTTGAATGAGTTCCAGCGTAGTATAAACTTTGTTCATTAGTTATTGGTTATTAGTTATTGGTCATTAATTATTAGTCATTAGTAATTTAACTATTATGTCTTGGTAAAAATAAAAATGCAGTATCAGAACCAACTAAAAATCCAAATCTGAATATAAAACAAGTATATCGAAATTTTTACAGAGTAGTCTTGAGACAACTTTTGATATTAGCCTGAGAATTAATTCTCAGACCGTGGTACAATTACAAAATGTCTAGAGTTTACTGGCTCAACTCACTGCTATACTCATTAAATGAACGCTGTTTGAACTCAATAGACTGATCACGAGGTAACAAATTAAATACCTCCCTAAATTTATCATCTATTTCTTCAAAAGGTACTTGACCTTTTTTATTCAAAACAACTTTTCCCGACTGATCAAAAAGAACAACCTGCGGTACAACACCAGAATAATAATATCCTGGTTCTGTGGGTTCATAACTGTCTTTCACAGGAATAGTATCAACACTTACAGGAATAATTTCCGCAGCACGTCCATAAAATGCTTGAGTCTGGGAAATATACACCGCATACTGTTTACAATCGCTGCTATCATCCACATAAAAAGCCAGCATTGCGGGTTTATGTTCTGCTAAAGTCTGTCCTAAGGTTAGTTTGGAAGGAACAAGAGAACCATTCCCCGCAAAAACCACGAAAATATTACCTTCGTATCTGTCATCCTTCATACCTGCAAAAGCTGGTTGTATACCTACAATAAATAGGCAAAGCAGCAATAATAGGCATTTTGACAGCAACCGTCGCCAGTTAGCAGTTATGTTAGTTTGTAAAAAAAGCCAATTTATGCTACTCATCAACAAAAACCTTACTTAACACTTTTGCCTAGATTTATCCTAGATATATAATTACATCTGAGTGCTATTTTTTCACCATAACTTTTAGTAGTATTAACTTTAGCAACAATTGAAAATTCTAAACTACACAAAAAAATCACTCTTAAACCCTCTTAACTTTGCGTTCTTTGCGTACTTTGCGGTTTGTTATAAAGCTGAATACTGCTAACTAACTACTGATAGCTATAAATGACTGGTATTTTTTACCAATATTAGCTAAACTGACAAAATTAATTTTGTAAATAAAGACATTACTTAACAACTGCTGTGGGAAAGAAAATACAACTTATAGATAGAGTCAAACTGGGTTTAGCAGTATCCATTGCTAAAAGTGTGACATTTTTAGTACGTTCTTTACGTCTTGGTGCTGCTAGTGTATTACCAGGTTCTATTGCGCGACGCATCGAACCCAGACTTTTACAATTATTGAGTCAACAAGTTAAAAACGGTGTAATTTTAATTGCAGGTACAAACGGAAAAACCACAACCGCCCTGTTATTATGCACAATTTTAGAACGCACAGGTTACAAAATTGCCCATAATTCTACGGGTGCAAATTTAGAGAATGGTTTAGCGACTGCTTTAATAGAAAATTCCAGTTTATTAGGTGCTTTAAATGTTGACTATGCAATTTTAGAAGTTGATGAAAATATCGTTCCCAAGGTTTTAAAACCTTTACAACCAAAAATTATTATCTGTTTAAATTTATTCCGGGATCAACTTGATAGATATGGAGAAGTGGACATTATCAGTAAAAAATGGACACAGGTAATTTCAACCTTACCAGAAGAAACTGTAGTTATTCCCAATGCTGATGATCCAACTTTATCTTATTTGGGTCAACAGTTAAATCAAAAAGTGCTATTTTTTGGATTAAATGAACCAGAGAATTATTTAGAATCAATTCCTCATGCAGTAGATTCTATTTATTGTCCCAGATGTGGACATTCCTTAGATTATCAAGGGGTTTATTTATCCCATTTAGGAGATTTCACCTGTCCTAGTTGTGGGTTTAGTAAGAGTCAACCCAGTTTAGAAAGTAGTGAATGGTCACAAATTCTCGTAGGTTTATACAATAAATATAATACTTTAGCTGCTGCTACTGCTGCAAAAGAATTAGGAGTTGAGGAAACCAAAATTAGAGAAGCAATTAATAATTTTCAAGCAGCTTTTGGACGTGCAGAAGATTTGGTAATAGATGGTAAAAAAGTGAGGATTTTGTTATCTAAAAACCCTGTAGGAACAAATGAAACTATTAGGGTAGTTACTCAAAGTACAGATAAAACTACATTAATGGTTTTGAACGATCGCACACCTGACGGAACAGATGTATCTTGGATCTGGGATGTGGATACAGAAAAATTAGTAGAAAGAGGTGGAACATTGATAGTGAGTGGCGATCGCGTGTATGATATGGCGTTACGATTACGTTATAGCGAGAAATCTATTGACAGTAAAATTAACTTAATTGTTGAATCAGATTTAAAGAAAGCTATCACCATTGCTTTAGAACATACACCGAAAAATGAAACTTTGCACATTCTTCCTACCTATTCAGCAATGTTAGAAGTGCGGGAAGTTTTGACTGGGAGGAAAATACTTTAACAATTGATAATTGACAATTGACAATTGAAGGTTTACATCAAATACAATAGATCCCCAACTTATTGAATAAAGTCGGGGATCTAAATAAATTTACACTAAATAACTGGTATTTGGCACAATTTGAAAGAAAGCATATTCATACCAAGCATTCCAAATAAAACTTCTAATCCAACGTTGATATTTTTCAGGAGATAATTCATAATTAAACTCTCCCTCAGAAATATCAATAGAAGATAAATGAGAATTACAACCGCAACCGTGATGATAGGTAAAACCGTATTTTGAAGCAATACTTTGTACCTTCATTTGCACTGCAAAAACTTTACCTGAATGTAAAATTGCATCCCAAGAACGTTTATGTTCAATATCTCGTTTGTCAAATCTTAAAGCGCGTTCTTCAAATACATAATCTCGGTAAATTGGTGCTAAATGCACATGATAAAAACTCGCAGGTAAATCATATCCAAACTCATTAAAAAGGTCAATTCCAATTAAAGCAACCTTCACTTCATTGCTGTATTCTAAACCTTTCGATTTTACATTTTTGAGAATTTGTTGAAAATCTGGATATTGATCCTTTAAAAAATCATTTCCGTAAAATTCCAAAGTTTCATAAGCTAACTTTCCAAACAATTGAGAAAACGCAGATTTAAAACTAGCTAATTCTGGACGTTCATGAAATAAATCAACATCTCCTTGTTCTAGTTTATATTGAAATAACTGCGCCATTTTTACATAAACATCTGGATTTTTAAAACCTATATTTGCTTTTCTAGCAGCGATATTTTGCCAAATAGGAGGTAGTTGAGAAACAGAAACCGCATTTTCACCAGCAATTACAGTTAAATTGGGAGTTTCAATTAGTTTCATGGATGATTTACCTTTGAGGAGAATTAACAAGATAAGTAAGTATTCAGCTATAGTAACTGTTGATATCCAGATCCCCGACTACTGCGATCAATTCACAATTTATTGACAAGATTATAAAAGAAATCGGGGATCTTATCACTCTATTCCTGAATACTTACCAAGATGATTTGTGATTATGGTGACAAAATGCTCAAAAAAACTGTTACGTAAAATACTAAATTCACCCAAATACTAATTATGACAGGGTGTAAAACAATAAAAAAGGTCATATTGTAAATTAAATTAACCACTGAATATGAATTTTTACCCAATCATGCAATATTTATGTTATAATTTTTCAAGTCTAGAACAATAATATTATTAATCAAAATAGAAGCTAAACAAAATAAAAGCAAAGGAGTAAATAATGACTACTAAACTTATTGCAAAAGTCACCTCAGAAGGAAAACTAGAAATTCCCCCAGAAATCTTACAGCAGTTGCAACCTAATTCAGAATATGAAATTTCTGTCACAGAAAATGAAATTAAGTTGATAAAAACCCAGAAAAAGCTAACACTAGATGAGTTATTTCAAATAGTTGATGAATCTGAACCTGATCCAGAACAACCAACCTTAGAAGAAATTAGTGAAATAGTTAAAGAGGTGAGAAAAGAACTGTGGGGTAAAAAATGAAAGTCGTCGTAGATGTTAATGTTTTGATATCAGCTTTATTATGGGGAGGAACACCTCGCAAAACTCTTATTTTAGCACAAAATAATCAAATTTCAATTTTTGCGTCTCCAGACTTGTTTCAAGAATTAGAAACTACTTTAAAACGGACTAAATTTCAAGCCAAAATAAAATCACTGGGATTAACTGTAGAAGATATATTAGATGCTACTACAGAGGTTTTACAAACGTGTCCTAATATTTCCCTAGATATAGATATATCCCAACTAAGAGATATGAAAGACTATCATATCTTAGCTGCTGCTGTATCTGCTCAAGCTGAAGTTTTAATTACAGGTGATCAAGACTTATTAGTATTGAATAAATTTGCAGAAATATTAATTATGACACCTGCGGATTTTCTAAATACTTATTTCACATCTTCATGAATAAGAAAAATCAAACTTAATTCCTCTGCCTCCTCTGCGTCTGGATCGGTTCGTTCCTATCATACCCTATAAACACCAAACAAATTATCTAAAAAATATTGAAAACTCCCAAAAATGAGTTAACATAAAACGCAAAATAAACATAACTGTAAAACGATGGAAATAATAATTGGTTGGTTATATCCCAAATTAATGAGTACCTACGGAGACAGAGGAAACGTCATCACCATAGAAAAACGCGCTCAATGGCGGGGATATGATGTTAAAGTATTACCATTAGATCAAAATGCCACCGCAGATGATATAAAATCAGTAGATATAATTGTTGGTGGAGGAGCGCAAGATCGTCAGCAAGAAATAGTCATGCGTGACTTACAAGGTGCAAAAGCTGACGCAATGCGAGATAAAATTGAAAACGGTACACCAGGAGTTTTCACCTGTGGTTCTCCCCAACTTTTAGGACATTATTACGAACCTGGTTTTGGACAAAGAATAGAAGGTTTAGGAATATTAGACTTAGTTTCCATTCATCCAGGAGAAAATACTAAACGTTGTATAGGTAACTTAGTTATAGAAGTTACCGCTTCCCGACTCGCGCAAGAACTAGAAGCAATGATAGGGACAAAACCTTATTTAGTCGGGTTTGAAAACCACGGAGGAAGAACAAAATTAGGGAAAGTAGAAGCTTTAGGAAAAGTAGTTTATGGTTTAGGTAATAATGGAGAAGATGGTACAGAAGGAGCATTTTATAAAAATGCGATCGCTACCTATTCACATGGTCCTTTATTACCAAAAAATCCTTTTGTTGCAGATTGGTTAATTCAAACAGCGTTAAAGTTGAAATATCAACAAGAAATTACACTGACACCTTTAAATGATACCTTAGCAATGCAAGGTAGAGAAGCAATGTTTAATCGGTTGAAAGTAAATTTACCAACTGTTGCTAAACTTAAAGTTTAATATCATTAATGACTAATGATTAAAGACTACTAACGGTTGTTTTGGGTTTGGTTTTGTAACAAAGGACGCACAATCAAATAACCCGCACTAAACCCACCAATCATAATAAACACAATAGTAAAAAACAACCACCAACCATTCAACCCCCTAGACTCAGACTCTAGGGGTAAATAATAATGTACTTCTTGTTCTTCTATATACATTGGTTCTGATACCGGAAAATTCATATCCATCACAGGTACAGAAATAACTTCACGACGGACTTTTTTTGGTGGTTTGGAAGTTGGTTGACGTGGGGGAGGTGCTGTTTTTACTGTCTTCTTTTTAGGAACTTTACCTTCAGTATTTTTACGAACTTTATCTTGAGCTTTAGGCGTATTTATTACAGTTACATTAGGTCTAGGTGCAGCTTGATTATTTGGTCTATTATTTTGTGTATTATTTTGTGTATTATTTTGTGTATTGTTTACATAAGCATGATTTTGAGGAGTAGAGTGAGAAATTGGCGTACTAGGTTGAGTTTGAGAACTTGGTGCATGAGAACTTGGTGCAGAAGAGTCAATTAACTTTTGCAGTTCTAAACAAGACTGAACAAGTTTGTTAATTTCTTGACGTAGTTGCTGATTTTCCTGAGATAATTTTTGATTGTGGTTAGTGACTACATCTAACTTAGCTTGTACTGCTTGTAACTCTGCAACTAATTCCCGGTATACCGAAACAGGTACAGACGGGGAATATCTGGGAGTCGGTGGTTTAGTATGAACATTAGGGGTAGTTGCTCTCATCTGCATATTGGTATAAAAATTAGGTTTTTAGATTCACAAAATATACTATCAGAGTAAAGTTATCCCGGAGAGGAAGTTTCAACCAATTTTTAACGTTTTTCCAACAACGGGAAAAAATGTCCCACAGGTCCACTTCCCTTCCCAATATCCAAAGAATAAGTAAGTGCAGTTGTCACATATTCCTTAGCTTCTTGTACTGCATTCCATAAATCTTTACCCAAAGCTAAATTAGCAGTAATCGCAGCAGATAAAGTACAACCAGTACCATGAGTATTTTTCGTTTCTACCTGTTTCGTCCTCAAAACTTCCAACCTTTCCCCATCAAACCAAACATCCACCCCTCTCAACTCTCCAGACATTCCCCCACCCTTGACTAAAACCGCTTTTGTACCTAAATTTTTATGTATAATTTCGGCAGCAGTTTGCATATCCTCCAAAGAAACAATTTCCAACCCGCTTAAAATCTGCGCTTCATAACGATTTGGTGTAATAATAGCCGCTTGGGGAATCAATTCATCACGTAAAGTTTTCACCGCATCATCATCAATCAACTGCGCTCCTGTCCGTGATACCATCACAGGATCTACCACCAAATTATTAATTTGTAAAGTTCTGACTTCCTGCGCTACAGTTGAAATAATTTCTTGATTTAGCAACATTCCTGTTTTTGCAGCTTGCACACCAATATCTTCAACTACCGCCCGAATTTGTGCTATAACAGCCTCTGAAGGCATGGCATCAACCCGGATCACATCTAGAGTATTTTGGGCTGTAATACAAGTAATAGCACTTGTACCGTGAACACAGTGAAAAGCAAAAGTTCTTAAATCTGTTTGAATACCCGCACCACCACCACTATCCGAACCAGCTATAGTTAAAGCTACAGGTATAAATTTTTGATTTGTTTTTTTATTGGTAGTCATTAACATTAACTCTCAATTTTAACAACATTAGACATCTCCGTAAATTACATAAGCATAACCTGAAACCCTTGGTAGGGACAATTCATGAATTGTCCCTACATCTTTTTCGGACAAGTCTATTAACAATATAAAAATTTACTCATTTGCAGAATGTAAATTTCCCAGAAATCCCTGCAAAAATTTAGCCCATTCTGCTGCTAAAGGAATTTCTGTAAAGGGAACTCGTACTGATTTAGCAGATTCAGAAAATACAAATTCTAACTCAATCACACGACCTTTTAAGGGAGGATTTTCCATTTCCACTTGTTTATCATTTACCAACAAGCTGATTTTTTCAACATCTAATAAACTAAAAGTTTGCAGTTGAATAGGTCCTTTAGTAGTAGGTTTTCCCCAAGTGATATCATTACCTTTTTGAGCGAGTACAGCATAAATATCATACTTAGCCCGTTCAAACTGTTCTGCCCAAATTTTATAAGCTTCTAGTTTCTGATATTCCTGGGAACCTTGCCAGGCTAACCAGAAAAATGCGCCTAACAAAGGCAACCATAAAAGACCACGTTCCATAATTCGTAATTGGTAATTAGTAATTCGTAATTTTTTCTAGATTTTTTCTAGTCTCCACTGTCCCAAAAATACCACTATATGAGTTATCGTAGTGTGCAAACTGACAAAAAGCGATGAGTTGATATGAGAAGACTTATATTATTGTGCTTGTTTGTCATCGGCTTGGTTGCTGCCGTATTCGGATACCTGAATTTTCAGGGATTGGCAACCAAAGGTGAATTTGAGACAATATTACTGGATTTTCGGGAAGATTTACCAGCAACAGTCATAAAGCAAGACTTACAAGCGATCGCTCAACAATATAACGTTACACCCCTACTGGATAACCAATTTTCAGAGGCTGATAATGTGTATATTATCAAAGGCGATCGCCAACGGTTAAAAGACCTGAGAAAATCAGCTTATGCCCAAAACACAGAATTTATCGAGCCTAACTATATTTATCAAGCAGTTCCCATTGGTGAAACAGCCTGGTTAGGAGACTTTCTCCGTCCTCAAGATGGCGATGAAGAACCAAGCACCTCCTTAACAGGTCCCAACGACCAATATTACAGCAAACAATGGAATTTGCACAAAATTGGCGTAGAAGGTGCATGGACACGCACCAAAGGCAGCGGTGTAACAGTTGCAGTCATTGACACAGGTATCACCAAAGTCCGGGACTTGTATGAAACCAAAATAGTCAAAGGTTACGACTTTGTAAACGACACCGAAACCGCCCAAGACGACAACGGACATGGAACTCATGTAGCTGGTACAGTCGCCCAAGCCACCAACAATAAATATGGTGTAGCTGGAGTTGCCTACGAAGCAAGTCTCATGCCCTTAAAAGTATTAGGTGCTGATGGTGGTGGAACAGTAGCCGACATTGCCGAAGCCATCAAATTTGCCGCCAACAACGGCGCAGATGTCATTAACATGAGCTTAGGTGGTGGTGGCGAAAGCCAGTTAATGAAAGAAGCCATTGAATACGCCTACAGAAAAGGTGTGGTCATCGTTGCCGCCGCAGGTAACGAAAGCACCGACGGTTCTAGTTATCCCGCCCGTTATCCTCACGTCATTGGTGTTTCCGCCTTTGGACCCGACGGGGAAAAAGCAGACTATTCTAACTTTGGTGCAGGAGTAGACATTTCCGCCCCTGGTGGCAGTGATGCAGGTGCAATACTCCAAGAAACCATCAACGAAAACGGCGAAGGCGTATTTTTAGGACTGCAAGGTACAAGTATGGCCGCCCCCCACGTCGCAGGGGTAGCAGCATTAGTCAAAGCAGCCGGAGTTACAGACCCAGAGGAAATTTTAAAAGTCCTCAAACAGTCAGCTAGAGTCATACCAGAGGACGCATTAAACTATTATGGCGCTGGACAACTTAACGCCGAAGCCGCAGTTAAACTTGCTAGTGAAGGACAAATTAGCTTTAACGACTTTTTCCGGTGGTTAAGGGATAACGGCTACATCAACCCCGGCTTTTGGATAGATGGTGGCGTTGTTGCCCTACTACCGAAAATTTTAATGGTAGTAGGTTCTTATCTCCTCGCTTGGTTTTTACGGGTTTACTTCCCCTTCTCCTGGAGTTGGTCCTTATCCAGTGGTTTAATATTTGGTAGTTCTGGTTTATTCTTCCTCAGAGGAATTTATATCTTTGACCTTCCCCAGTGGCCATTCCGGGTTTTAGGTAGTTCTATTCCCGAACTAGGCAACAGTATACAAGGAACAGGTGCTTTAAATCCCCTCTTTGCCAGTGTATTAATTCCCATGCTTTTAATAGCATTGCTATTAGGACATCCCAACTGGAAATGGTTTGCCATAGGTTCTAGCCTTGGTGTAGCAGCCTGTTTAATAGTCAGTGCCATTTATGACCCCGCAGTTTGGGGTCTAGGAGATGGTACATTAGCCCGCATTTTCTTACTTGTCAATGCCCTACTGTGCTACGGACTAGCCCGTTTAGCATTGAAAAACGACGAACAACCAGCTTAGGAAGAGGTGACAGGTGACAGGTGACAGGTGACAGTGAAGAAAAACTTTCTATGATTTCTGACTCCTGACTCCTTGATCTCCTGACTCCTTGATCTCCTGACTCCTTGATCTCCTGACTCCTTGGTTTCCTGAACTCCTATGATCACAATTACAGGCAAAATAGAACGCCGAAATATTGGTCTCGGCGCTTGGGCTTTTGTTACAGATGATGGTGTTACTTACGAAATTCCTAAAAGTGCTGACAAAAATTTGCTCAAGTCAGGTCAAAAAGTTTCAATTACAGGAAAAATACGCGATGACATCATGACCACCGCTATGATTGGTCCTGTTTTACAGGTAGAATCTTTTGAAATAATTAATTCTGACTAGCTGCTGTGTCCAAAACCGCCTGAAGACGACTTCTAAACTCGCCTTTGGGATGTCCACCTTTGACTTCACCAACTATTTGAAATTCACCTTCGGGAGAATTGCATATAATATAGGTAGGCCATCCCATCTCCGATTTATCAGGATACTGGGTGAGCAGAATTTTCCGATATTTACGATAAGTTGCCGTATCCTGCATTTTCACATCAATAAATTGCAAACCTAGTTCCTCTGACACCTTTTTGTCATAAAAAGACATTTTGTGGCAGATGCCGCAATCTTCAGAAGAGAACTTAATCACTGCTAAACTCATTGGTCTCTGGGATTTTCTTAATGTTATAGCCGTGGACAGAGTGGTTAGGACATCAATTTATCATGAAAGAGGGCAACCACAGGGGGTTTGCCCTTACTGAATCTTGCTACAAGTACAACTTAATGAGATTTTAGAATACAGTATGAATCAGGTTTTTCGTAAAGCTTGGTTATTTTGGGCAAAACTTGTCCCATTTGATGTTTGAAGAAAATCATTACAACTGTTCCCTTTTCCCTGTTCCCTGTTCGCTGTTCACTGCCTCTACCGATCATGTTGGCAATCAAACCGGATTCCTCTTATGTCATAAAATGTTAACAGATATCTAGAAAATCACACAGGCATGAATTATATAAAAATTATTAAGATTCCTATTATATATCGCTATAATCATTCTGAACTTGGGCTGAAGCTGAAAATAAAATCACAGGAATTACAAAATTAGGCTTGGCATTTGGCAGCAAACAGGAGTAAACTGGAAGCCAACACTGAGTAGACAAAAGAAGAGAAAAGCACTTGTGGCGGACAACTCGCTTTTGTCTACAAAAAACCCCCAATCGGTGTTAACCAACTAGGGGAGATTAGTTATCAGGGTGCATCTACCAATTTAATGTTCCCAGGTACAGAACCATCGTCCGGATAAATTTGTTCCTGGAAGTTTGTTTTTATTTTTGAATAAAAAACCCCCAGTGGTGTTAGCCAACTAGGGGAGATTAGTTATCAGGGTGCATCTACTAATTTGGTTCTTCTTGGTTTTCACACCATCCTCCGGAACAATTGAAGTGCATCATTATTATTTATTGTTTATAAATTCTGGTTTGATGGGTTCTGAAACCAATAAAAAACCCCCAATTGATGTTAGCCAACCAGGGGAAATTAGTTATCAGGGTGCATCTACTAATTTGTATCTTCTTGGTTTTCATGTCAGACTCCGGAAAATTTGGTTGGTTTTTCATGATTGATATTTGGTAATTAAATAAAAAACCCCTAGCGGTGTTAGCCAACCAGGGGAGATTAGTTATCAGGGTGCATCTACTGGTTAAATGTTCATTGGTTTTAATATTATTTCCGGAAAATTGGGTTGTATTTACATGATTGATCCTTGTCAACCAAATAAAAAACCCCCATTGGTGTGAACCAAATAGGGGAGATTAATTATCAGGGTGCATCTACCATCTAAACGTTCTCATTTAATGCACTATGCTCCGGATAAATTTCAACAAATGTAGGTGCTTGTCACTTACCGAAAAAATCCATAAGGCTAGTAGCTGGGTAGGGGAGTTAGTTATCAGGATTTGATTTTCTATACAGTTGAGCAGAAATTCTTGGGTCAAACATTGCTTTTTTTGCCAAAATTGAAAAGAAAACCCCCAGTAGGTGTTAACCTACCAGGGGAGTTGAAGATCAAGGTGCATCTACCAATAAAGTGTTCTAGTTGGAAGTAATCCAATCCGGATAAAGTTGTACCAGCACTTTAAGGCGAAACAACCCGAAAACAGAAACATTGCTCGGCAAGATGCTTCTAAAGTATCAGTTAGAGAGAAAACACTAGAAACTTTTACGGTGAAAACCGGATTTTAGGAGGCAAACAGGAGAAGTTGTGACCCAGGAATTTCACATTTCCGTGACTCCAGTAGGGCAAAATGACTACTTGGTGCGGACGGAACAAGTCGCACCTGGGGTGCCATTGGCAGAAGAACTGGTGAGTTGGCCTGTGGCTGAGTGGTTAGCGGCCGCAGGACATTTAATGAATGACCCTTTACAGTCAGTGCTACAGGGGGATGCTATAGCCAGAAACTCTGTAAACTTGGTGGCACTGGGTCAACAATTATATAATGCACTGTTTCAAGGCACTCTCAGAGATAGTTGGATTACTGCCCAAGGCATTGCCCAGAACCAACAACAGGTACTGCGCTTGCGTTTGGGATTAAAAGATACTCGGTTAGCGCGGTTGCCGTGGGAAGTGATGCACGCAGGCGATCGCCCCTTAGCCACCGGTCCTTATATCGCTTTTTCCCGTTATCAAAGTGGAATTCCTTCCACATCAAGATTACCAACACGCAACCTACCCACACCACAGGACGAAAGCGGAATAAGAGTGTTAATGGTGATTTCTTCTCCTACAGATCAAGTCCGTCTGGATTTGCTCAAACAAGAAGCAATCAAACTACAAGAAGAAATGCATCGCCAAGTCCCCCGCTCTGTGGAAAATGGTATTTATCTGCCAGAAATTGAATTGACTGTCTTGGATCAACCAGGAAGAGAAGAGTTAACCCAAGCTTTAGAACAGGGAAGATATCATGTTCTTCACTACTCTGGTCATAGTAATGTGGGTGCTAATGGGGGGGAAATATATTTAGTTAGTCGCAGAACTGGGTTAACAGAAACTCTCAGTGGTGATGATTTAGCCGGGTTGCTGGTGAATAATAATATCCAAATGGCAGTGTTTAACTCTTGTTTGGGAGCATATAGAGCAAAGTCTGATGGTTCTGGGGATACAGGAGAACGTAACTTAACGGAAAGTTTGGTGAAAAGAGGGATTAGTAGCGTTTTGGCAATGTCAGAACGGATTCCCGATGAAGTGGCGCTGACGCTGACACAGTTGTTTTACCGCAACTTAAGCCAAGGCTATCCTTTGGATCTGTGTGTGAGTCGGGTGCGTCAGGGCTTAATTTCTGCCTATGGTTCTCACCAGATGTACTGGGTATTACCGATGTTGTATTTGCATCGGGAATTTGAGGGTTTTCTGAGACCTCAACTAGGTTTATCTGCTAGTTCGGAGTTCCTCAACGACTATCAGCCTCCTGTGGGAGCATCTACTAATGCCATGTATGCGGCGGCGATAGATGATTTGGAAATACCTTTAACTCTGGAAGAGATGATGTCCTCTGAGTTGGCAAGAGAGCCTTCTGAGTTAGATTGGCTGGAGGATGATACTTGGGGGGATCTCATGGATGAAATAGATTATGATCACCCCGGTTATGATGAGGATTCAACGATTGTTGCGGATTTATTTCGCCAGTTGGGGAATCAACAAGCGCCAACTGACGAAACGCCCATGAAGGCGGAACTAGAGACACCAGTCTCCGAAAATCATCTTCATGAACAGCAACCTGCAAAAGAGGAAGAGGAATTTGATTTTTGGGGAGATAAACCAACTCCAACAACGCCCAATAATGCGCCCAATAATGTTGAAGGTAATCAGGTAAATTATCAACAGATACCTTTACCATCTTTTCGGCAACCACGTCGCCGTCGGCCATGGCCAATTTTAGGCATTTTGGGCGCAAGTGCTTTGGCTGTGATCATTGGTTTAAGTTGGTGGTGGAATCAGCGCCAGTCTGTAGTTCCTAAAATTCCAGTTATTCCTACTCCGACTGTTCCTGAGCCAAAAACAACACCCTTTGATTTAAAAAAATCATCAACAGGTATTGTTACTGCTAAAGCTACAGCAGAACTGAGCCAAGGTAATTTACAGGCTGGGCTAGACGCTGTGGCAGAATTACTCCATCGTGGGGCTTTAGAATCAGCAGATACGGCTTTAGCACTGATTCCTGCTAAACAAAGCGAAGATCCGTCTGTGAATTTTTTCCGTGGACGATTGGCTTGGCAATTTGCCCAAACGAGAAATACAAAATACAGTATTGATGATGCCCGTCGTTATTGGGAAATTGCTGTGCGGGATCGCCCTGATTCGGTTCTGTATAACAATGCTTTGGGATTTGCTTACTATGCAGAGGGAAATTTGAATCGGGCTAATGATGCGTGGTTTAAGTCTGTGAATTTAGCACTTAAAGATCAGAATACAACCTTGATTGCAACTCCAGACGCTAATACTATCATGCCTTCAGAGGCTTTAACAGCTTATGCAGGATTAGCTTTGGGTTTATATAAATCTGCAAATAATCAATCTGCTGATAAACAAGGACAATATATTAAAGAAGCAATTAAACTGCGTCAAATGGTAATTCAGAATGAACCTGTTAAGTTTACAGTGGATAAATTAGCGCAAAATTGGCTGTGGACAGATCAGGCGATCGCAGATTGGCGATCGCTTCTTCAGGAACAAGAAAAGAGGTGATTGGTGATTGGTGACTGGTGATTGGTGACATAACTCATTGGAAACAAGTAGAGCTTGATTTACAGCTTTAGACAACGAATCTGGTTAGATATATAAACAACGCTCTGAGAAGTTAGGAATTGAAAAAAATGAAAAAAGTAGAAGCCATTATTCGTCCATTTAAGCTGGATGAGGTCAAAATTGCCTTGGTTAATGCGGGAATTGTGGGAATGACAATTTCGGAAGTCCGTGGTTTTGGACGGCAAAAAGGTCAAACTGAACGCTATCGGGGTTCAGAATATACCGTTGAGTTCTTACAAAAACTGAAGTTGGAAATTGTTGTAGAAGATAACCAAGTCGATATGGTGGTTGATAAAATTATCTCCGCCGCCCGTACTGGTGAAATCGGTGATGGTAAAATTTTCATTTCCCCTGTTGAGCAGGTTGTACGGATTCGGACTGGGGAAAAGAACACCGAAGCTGTGTAAGTTTTGAAGGTGTATAAATTGGGCGTTGTTGAATTTTCTTGTTCAACAGCGCCTTTTATTGCCTTTTATTGTTTGGTTGTGCTATACTGAGAAAGTTATAGATTACGTAACGCATAACATCTACCTTTATTTACAATATGTCTCCGTCAGAAAATTATCCTAAATATCGAGATAAAAAGACGGAACAATTTGTTTTGGGTGAGAGAGTAAAAGAGTTTCAAGCTTTTGCTAAACAAGCATATAAACGGCTTGATATTTTAGAGGCAGCAACTAGCAAAAAGGATCTAATGTTACTAACCAGTAATCATTTTGAGTCCTTAGAAGGTGATAGAAAAGGTCAATACAGTATTCGCATTAATAACCAATGGCGAATTTGTTTTAACTGGCCAGACGATGAACCAAAACCTTTCAATATAGAAATTACAGATTATCACTGAAGGAGAATTATATGGCACGTCCACCCATTCATCCTGGAGAAATTTTAGCTGACGAACTGCATGAATTAGGAATAAGTGCAAGTGAATTAGCTCGTTTGCTTCATGTCCCAAAAAATAGAATTACCGAAATAATTAATGGTAAAAGATCAATTACTGCTGATACCGCTTTACGCTTAGGTCAATTTTTTGGGACAAGTGCTGAATTTTGGATGAATTTGCAGAAAAATTATGAACTCAGACTAGCTGAACAAAAAATTGGTCAAGAAATTAAAGCAACTATTTCTCCTTGGATATCCACTGGGAATATGCAAGTTATAGCGTAAAACTTGGAACATTCCAATTTTGAAACAATAACCGCAGCAACACCAAAAACTCTCTGAAAATCTCTTGTCTTCGCTTCCTTCGTTTCTACCCTATGCCTTCGGCAAGTTACGCGAACGGGAACACCTTTAGTGAACGTGGTTCGTTAAAATTGTCCTCAATAGAAAACGAATAACCCAAAAAAATCCTTACTCGACCAACTTCATCAACTGAGGAACTAAATTTTTCAAAGCATTACCCCGATGACTAATTGACTTTTTTAATTCTGGTGACATTTCGGCAAAAGTCAACTGTTTTTCTGGGACATAAAAAATCGGATCATAACCAAAACCACCTTCTCCACGAATTTCATAGAGAATTTCACCTTTACAAATACCCTCAGATTGTAAAACTATTTCTCCTTGAGGATTCGCAACTGCTATTGCACAGATAAACTGAGCTTGACGATTTTTGGTATCTCCTAATTCCCGTAATAATCGCCCAATTCTTTCTGCGTCACTATTACCATAACGGGCAGAATATACACCGGGTGCGCCATTGAGTGTATCTACAGCTAAACCAGAATCATCAGCGATCGCCCATTTTCCTGTAGCTTTGGCAATTTCTGAAGCTTTTAAACAAGCATTTTCTGCAAAAGTTTCTCCAGTTTCATCAACATCTAAATCTGCTGGTTTTAAGGTTAATTCCCAACCAGAATCAGCTAAATAAGCTTGCATTTCCCGCAATTTACCGGGGTTTCCTGTAGCTACTACGAGTGTTTTAGTCATTGGTTATTAGGGAATAGGGAATGGGGAATAGGGAATGGGGAATAGGGAATAGGGAACAGAGTTTTTGACTTTTGACTTTTGACTTGATTCTTCCCAGTCACCAGTCCCCAGTCCCCTAATTTGATTCTGCCCAAGTTTTAGCCCAATTTAGGGTTTGATGGACTTGTTCTAAAGTTGGTGCTTCGCAATAAAGGCGTAATACTGGTTCAGTGCCACTAAACCTAATCATTAACCAACTTTGATCAGCAAGACGGAATTTATAACCATCTATTGTATTACAATCAATGACTTTTTTACCTGCTATTTCTGTTAAAGGTTGGGTTTGTAATTGTTGTAATAATTTTCCTCTTACTTCCATACTCGCTAAGGGTAAATCTATCCGATCATAAGCTGAGGAAAAATTAGTTCTTTTCTGCAATTGTTGATAATAATCACCTAAATCTAAACCCGATTCTACTACTGCTTCTAATACATACAATGCTGATAGTAAAGCATCTCTTTCAGGAATATGGCTACCATAACCAATACCACCTGATTCTTCACCACCTAATAATACTTCTGTGGCTAACATTCTATCGGCAATGTATTTATAACCAACGGCGGTTTCAAATACAGGTAAATTCAATAAGTTCGCAACACGGGGAATTAAATCAGAACCGCTAACGGTTTTAACGATTTCCCCTGTAAAATTGCGTCTGGTTTTGAGGTGATCTATTAAGATGGGAATTAAGATTTGCGAACTGAGGAAATTAGCATTTTTATCTACTGCGGCAATGCGATCGCAATCTCCATCAAATACTAAACCTACTGTTAAACCTGAGTTATTATTGTTATTTTCTTCCCCATGATTTTTGATTTCTGTAAATAAAAGGGAAAGATATTTTGGTAAAGGTTCGGGCGCACCTCCTGCAAATAAAGGATCTCGGTTGCTGTTAATTTCTTTAACTTTTTCACCTAATAATCTACCCAAACCACTAGCAGCCGCACCGTGCATGACATCGGCAAATAATGTTAATTTACCTGATGATATTGCTTGACGAATTTTGTCAATATTTACTTTTTTTTCTAATGCTTGACAATAACTAGGCCAGGGATCAAATGTCTCTTCTTTGCCCGGAGTTGTTGCGGTTGGTACTGCTTCTGTTAATAGTGCTTCTATTTCTTTGGTAACTTCTGGAGGCACAGAACCACCAAAAGCACTCTTGACTTTTAAACCTAAATATGCGCCAGGATTATGACTAGCGGTGATGACTAAAGCGCCTAAAGCATTGAGGTCTTTTGCAGCCCAACTAAAAGCGGGAGTGGGTGCGTAGGTTTCGCTAAACAGGACATCAAAACCAACGGCTTTGACAGCATCAGCGACAACACGGGCAAAATTTTCTGCCATAAAACGGCGATCGTAACCGACAATGATGGTACGGCTACTGACTGTGGAATAGTAGGTATTATATAATACTTTAGCGGCGACTGGGGCAACTATAGCTAGGCGTTCAAAGGTAAATTCATCACCGATAACACCCCGCCAGCCATCAGTACCAAACTTTATGGGGTTAGTTAAAATGGGCATGGAGATATCCTAAAAATTTCTAACAGAGGATTGTAGCATTTATAGCGGTGATTGGTGATTGGTGATTGGTGATTGGTAATTGGTAATTGGTAATTGGTAAAATATAATTCCCCCTGTCACCTGTCACCTGTCAACTGTCAACTGTCAACTGTCACCTGTCACCTGTCAGCGAGGGAAGCTATAGCTAATGGTAAAATACGGTGTTCCTGAATTTGGATTCTGGCGTGTAGGGTTTCTGCTGTATCATCTGGTAATACTGGGACTGCGGCCTGCATGATAATTGGTCCGCTATCCATTTCTAAACGCAGTAAATGTACAGTACAACCAGTTATTTTCACTCCGGTTTCTAATGCTTGTTCTACAGCCCGCACACCTTTGAAACTCGGTAACAAGCTGGGATGAATATTAATAATTTTATCAGGAAAAGCGTCAATTAATTCCTGTGTTACCAAACGCATCCAGCCAGCCATAATCACTAATTCTACATCATGTTGATTAAAAGTTTTGACAATTTCTCTGTCTAAATCTTCGCGCTTTTTATAGTCACGATGATTTAATAATACAGCCTTTACTCCGTGATTTGCTGCCCTTTCTGCGGCTTTTGCTGTGGGATTATTGTAAATTAAAACTTGAATTTGGGCGTTGAGTTTCCCTGCTTGGATAGCTTGGGCAACTACTTCAAAATTGCTACCATTTCCTGAAGCCATTACTCCCAGTTTCAAAACGTTGCTAGGTTGTGAATTTTCCAGAGAAATATCAGGAGAAACTAGACTAGGTGTGCCATCAATGGGGTAATATTGACTCATAAACTCTCATAAAATTATGAATATACTGTGAATGTCTAAGATTATCATGAAACCATCCCGTTTTTCTCCTTCGGAACTACTAGATAATGATACTGCTGCGGCTTGGGTTTTTCTCACTCCAGCACTGATTTTATTAGGTTTATTTATAATTTGGCCTATTGCCTATTTGTTTTATCTCAGTTTTACTGCTGGTAGTTTTACTTCATCTGGTATTTATTGGGTAGGTTTTAAAAATTATTGGCGGTTGTTGCTAAACTCTGATTTTTGGCAAGTTCTGTTTAATACCGTTTATTTTACTTTTGGTAGTCTTATTCCCAGTTTGGTGATTCCTTTGGGATTAGCGGTATTATTAGATCGTTCTTTAGCTTTGCGGGGACTTTTGCGAAGTGCCTATTTTCTCCCTTCTATTATCTCACTGGTTGCGGCTGGTTTAGGTTTTCGTTGGTTGTTTCAAAATACTGGTCCTGTAAATGGATTTTTAGATTTTTTTGGTGTTGCACCCATATCTTGGTTAGGTGATACTTTTTGGGCAATGCCTGTGATAATTTTATTTAGTATTTGGAAACAAATCGGGTTTAATATGGTGGTTTTTTTGGCTGGGTTGCAAGCTATTCCTCCCAGTCTTTATGAAGCAGCAGAATTAGATGGTGCAAATGGTTGGCAGAAATTTTGGCATATTACTTTACCAGGATTAAGACCTACTTTAATCTTTGCGACTGTCACCACGGGAATTTTTACATTACGAAGTTTTGAACCTGTTTATGTGATTACAGGAGGCGGTCCTTTAAATTCTACTAATTTGTTAGTTTATTACACTTATCAAGAAGCTTTTGGTCAATTTGATTTTGGTTACGCCGCCGCAGTTGCTACTGTGTTATTAGTGGTGACTTTGGTGTTAGTTTATTTGCAGTTACAAACCTGGGGAGATAATTGATAATTGACAATTGACAATTGACAATTGATAATTGATGATTCATAATTCATGATTATCAATTACTACCCAATCACCAATCACCAATCACCAATCACCAATCACCAGTCACCAATCACCAATCACCAGTCACCAATCACCAATCACCTTTAAAACTCTTTTTTCAAGAAGATCAAAATGGCGATCGCCAACAACATGAAACTGTAAAGTAAGCCATAACCAGCATTACTTAATAGTGTCATAGTATCCGGTATTGCTTGCAGTCCATAAACGGCATCATTTTTTAAATCTAAGCGAGATAAATCTGGGAGTATGAGATATAAACCTTGGGTAATTCTTTCTACCGCAGGGTTTTCACTGAGGCGACCTAATGCGACTAAATCTTTGGTAATATTGCCCATTAAATAGACGGCAAATGTTAAAGCTGTGGCTATTAAGGAACTGGTAAAAACTCCTAATGTGACAGCTACAGCCGTAATTAAACTTAATTGTAAAAATAAGAAAAGTATGGCTAAAAGAATGCTGGGTAGGGGATAGGACATTTTACCAAGTTGCAAAAATACCAAATAAATAAATGTCATAGATGCTAGAAGTACACCCAACACACCTGATAAACCTAAGTATTTACTGGTGATAAATTCACTGCGGCTGATAGGTTTAGCAATTAACATGAAAATAGTCCGTTTTTCAATTTCTTTGTTGACAAGTCCTGTGCCAATAAAGACTGCAACAATTAAACCAATGATATTCATTACTGCTAAACCCACATCTAAAAAGATTTTGTCTTGGGTTGTAGCTGCAAATTCAAAAATTGCCCGGTTAGCAACAGCAAGGATAATTGCATAAAAACCGATAATGTAGAGGATGCGATCGCGTATCACTTCTTGAAATACGTTTTTTGCCATTACAAATGTTCTGACTGCGTTCATATTTTTTGGTAATTGGTAATTGGTAAGTGATAACTAAATCTACTGTTGTGGTGGTGGTGAACCAAGGAAAAATCTGCTGTTGCGTTCGCATTTAATTGCTGCTACCGCATTTTTATTTTCTAGACTTTTAACAGTTGATACTGGCTGAATTTGACAAGATTTTTGCAGATAAAATCCCCTACCATTAGCAGTTGGTCCTTGCCAAATACTCAGAATATCTAATCTATAACCAGATTTGATATTGACTACACGCGGTTCTATTTTCCATAGTCCTTTTTCTTCGTATTCGCCGAGGTTTTGGTTAATCATTCTTTTACCCAAATTGCCTACTTGTTGGTTAGCTTCTAGTAACCATCTTTCTACTTCTGACCAAGTTCTTCTGGATATTTGTTCTTCTATTAGCGGTTGAATTTTATTTAAAATCATATTACCGTTTTCTGGTCTTTTTGATTTTGGTTCTAGTTTAATTACAAAGGCGCTGCGTTGAAAATTATCTGCGGATAAACTGGGATATTCTTTTAACCATTTATCTATAACAAAGTAAAACTGAATCCAGCAACTTATCAACATCGACCAAGCAAGTAAAATAATGATTTTTTGGCGTGCTTCTAACTTGGGAAGGGTAGCTTTTGTTGATGTACCTGTTCCTGAGAAAAATTCTGGGATGGCGGTAATTATAGCTGCAATTGTCGGCCAAAGAACTATAGTTCTAGGTGTAACTACATTTTCCTGATGTCCAAAAGCAAATATACTGACTAAAAACCCAGTGATTAATGCACCTACTGGCATAAAAGTTCCTGGAACTCTTGCAGGACCATCGGTGGTATACCAAGCTGTACCTGCAATTAAAAATCCCCAACCTGTTAAGGCAATTATATCTTTGATTAGTCCTGTGGCAAAATATGAATTTACCCACGCGAAAAGGCTTAAATAGATAAATGTCTGCCAAGAAAAAGCTTTGGGAGGCATGACAAGTTTTTGAATGCCCAAAAATAAATCTTGAACAAATTTAAATAGCTGTATTACTTCTTTAAACAATGATGAATTCATATTTGCACCTATTTTTAGCTATTTTTACCTGGCTGATGTTTTCACTTAGTTTCTCAATTTCTCAATTTAATTCCTAATCACAAAACCACGAATGACTAAAATTAATGAAATAGCGGTATAACTCAAGGAATTGGCGATTAAAGTAGTAGTAATTAAGCTGGTATTTTGTAATTTAATTCTTTCGCTAATAAGGATTTTTTGGCGCTGAGTGGTGTCTGTGCTTTCTTGTTTTTTACCCCCTTCATCTAAGGTAATAATCAACAGTTTTAACAATGCAAACTTGACTAAAAATGTACCAAAGAAAACCAGAAAGCCAATGAGAATTAGAGAATTCTGTATGCTGGCGCTTTTAAAGGTATTAAAAAATATATAACTAATCAATTCTGACTTGATACCTACAGCTAATATTGGTTCGACCATAAAAAATACATTCCAGCCAATGACACTGGAAAAAACGTTCATAGCTATGGCGTAAAAAATGCTGGTTTTTTTGTCAAATTTGAGTGATCTATTGAGAACGTACCCTTCTAGGGGAATGGCAATTAGTAAAAATAAAGTTTCAAACAAAATTGCCCCAAGGGGTAAAATTCTCGGTAATGTTAATTCGTCTGACATAAAGCTTCTATAAATGATAAAGTTTGAGATTTTTCAGGACGCAGGAGATAGGAGGCAGAAGGCAGGAGGAAACCACGTTTAAAAACGTAGGATTGAGTATAACATTGAATGAATCAATTTCTTGATATACCATGAAAGTATAACTGAGATTATACGGATGATGGGGGAAATTATCTCATTTTTCTGAGCATTTTTTCTCTAATTGTGCCAGGGAGTGGAAGTCGTGGCTACACAGACAAAATTTATCTACGTGGGTTTTAGGTTTTGACTACTGACTGCTGACTGTTGGTGAATTAGTTGGTAATACGTCCTGAGGTTCGGTAAGATCAGAAACAGCCACGTTACAGCTTTTCTAAAGTTTTCCAAAAATGACAAGAAATGGCATCGGTATTCGCACAGCACAAGCGCGTTCTGAACGCCTCACGGGTCAAATTCATGTTTATGATGGTGCGGGTAAAGGTAAGTCCCAAGCAGCTTTAGGGGTGGTTCTGCGCTCTATTGGGCTAGGTATCAATGCTGAGAGTAATTTTGATCGTGTGTTACTGTTGCGGTTTTTAAAGGGTCCAGAACGTGATTATGATGAGGATGGAGCGATCGCCGCTTTGCAGCGTGGTTTTCCCCATTTAATTGATCAGGTTCGCACTGGTAGAGCGGAATATTTCGGCCATGATGAAATTACCCCTTTTGATCGCGCAGAAGCAGCACGGGGTTGGGATGTAGCTAAAGGTGCGATCGCCTCTGGTTTATATTCTGTTGTGGTTTTAGATGAAATTAACCCTGTTTTAGATTTGGGTTTGCTTCCTGTGGATGAGGTGGTAAACACTTTAAAATCTAAACCCCAGGAATTAGAAATTATTACCACAGGTCGGGCAGCACCGCAACAATTACTGGATATTGCCGATCTGCACTCGGAAATGAAACCCCAACACCACCCCACAGCCAAAGAATTATTGATTGAAGGTATAGAAATTTATACTGGCGCTGGCAAAGGTAAATCTACTAGTGCTTTAGGCAAGGCTTTACAGGCAATAGGTAGGGGGATTAATCATCCTGGTTCTACCCGTGTATTAATTATGCAGTGGTTGAAGGGTGGTAGTGGATATACTGAAGATGCAGCGATCGCCGCTTTGCAGCAGTCTTATCCTGAAGTAGTGGATCATTTACGCTGTGGAAGGGATGCGATCGTGTGGCGTAATTCTCGGCAAGAATTAGATTATGTAGAAGCGGAAAGAGGTTGGGAAATTGCCAAAACAGCGATCGCTTCTGGTGTGTATAAAACTATCATCCTCGATGAACTTAATCCCACCGTTGATTTAGAATTACTCCCTGTTGAACCAATTGTACAGGCTTTGCTGCGTAAACCAAAAGACACAGAGGTAATTATTACTGGGCGTTGTCAAAATCAACCTGCATACTTTGATTTAGCAAGTATTCATTCTGAGGTTTATTGTCATAAACATTACGCTAATCAAGGTGTGGAATTGAAGCGGGGGGTTGATTTTTAAGAAGTTTTATTCATGTAGGGATAATTCATGAATTACCCCTACATAAAATTATATTTTTGTGTATTTTTCCTCCTCCTTAGCGCCTCTGCGCCTCTGCGTGAGAAAAAACATCCCTTTCCTGATATCCTAAAACCGAGAAAAATAAAAATACAGGAAAATGGAAAATTTCTAGGAGTTACTTCAGCCCGGAGAGTGTCAATAGAAGTTGAGACTGCGCTTTGTTCCCACAACATAATTATTGCCATTAGGTATGATAGTCAACATACCACTTTTCAAAGTATTTCCTTTTTGTAGTTGCTGTTTAAGCACAGTTGCAGATGAAACACCAGCGGGAATTGTAATTTTTCCATAACGCTCTTGAGTGCTTTCGTTTGTCTCAACAATGAATAATTTGTAGATAATTTCTTGTGCTGTCTTTGTGTTACCTTTACGAGTAAAGATAAAACCTGGTTTGTCAGTTTGTGGTGATTTCTCTACTGTTACTTCTGTCAAAGATGGTAATAGTCCCAGTGCGACTTTGAGACGAACGGGATCGATGCGAGTTACTATAGCGTTTTGTCTGTTGGCAATAGATATCTTATCAATACCGTGATAACTGGCAAAACTGGTGAAATAAAACCTGCCGTCACTGTCCCAAGCATTGTATCCTGTATGGCGGTTACTCAGAGCAAGTTTGGGGTCTAAGTCTGACAAACTGGCTAATTTCCGGGTAGTTTTGGTAGTAAGGTCAAATTCATACAGCAAATTAGGCTTTTTTGAGTCAGGGGGTATGGGTCCCAAGCTACTGGTAACAAGATATGCATTTTTACCATCAGCACTTACATTAAAAGAAAAAATTTCAGCAGGAACAGTTTTTACTTGACCAAGATAAGACCAAGATGGTTTAGAGTCATCAAATCGGTAAATGTTACCCCGATCATCAGAGAAAAAACATTGCTGCTGATGCGGTAAACATTGTCCTAATTCAATAGCTCGTGGCTCCTGCAATTTCCAGTTTTTTAATTCTCCAAAACCACTAAGAGGATCGTAATAGTAAATATGACCATAGATAGACGGGTCATAATTTCCCCAAGACTGGTTTCCTGTGCTGAAATACAGCCGACTCCGGGAGTCTACCCACATCACCCGACCTGTATACGGGTACTTTTTGTCATAATTTGATGGTCGTCCCAAGTTTTTTGTACGACCTGTGGTGATGTCGTATTTGTAGATATCGGCAGTAGGAACTGCTGCTCCATAAAGTACATTGAGTTGAGGATCAACAGTGGTAGCGACAATAGAGACGTGTTTTGCACCAGCCTTGAGTACCTTTGCTGGTTAAACCATCAGCGGTTGTTACCCCAAACAAAGACATTCCTGCTACCAACAGGAAATAGTCCCATTTTGTCCTCTTGATCATTTTCACAGCCACACCTCCATCACAAAAACTTTCAGTTGTAACCTACGTTGAGACTTTATGATATCTAGCAGCACCCAACCGCAATAAAATCAAAATTCGTTATCTTGCAAATTAAACCCCATTATGACCACCAAAACCACCTTCAACTCCTGGGTAACTTGCCCCAAACCCAACCCCCAAGCAAAAATGCGCCTATTTTGCTTACCCTACGCAGGAGGTAGCGCCATGATATTTCGTACCTGGCCTAGTCATTTACTTCCAACCATCGAAGTATGTCCTATAGAAATTCCTGGTAGGGGAAAACAAATGAAATTTCCTCCCTACACAAAAATGCAGCCTTTAGTTGAAGAAATAGCGAAAAATCTCATCCCATTTTTAGATAAACCCTTTGCTATTTTTGGACATAGTATGGGTGGACTCGTTGGTTTTGAATTAGCTCGTTTACTGCTCTCAGATTATAATTTAACACCATTACATTTATTTGTTTCTGCTCGCAATGCTCCCCAAGTTACACCCACAAAAAGAAAAATTTACAATTTACCAGATGATGAATTTTGGCAAGCAATTTGCAATTTTAATGGTACTCCTGATGGTGTCATAGGAAATGAAGAACTGATCCAAATTTTTCTGCCTATTCTCCGGGCTGATTTTACAGTTTTAGAAACTTATGTTTACACCCATCAACCACCTTTTGATTTTCCCATTAGTGTTTTTGGTGGACTGCAAGATCCCGCATTTACTGATTATGAATTAGAAGCATGGCAAGAACAGACGACAGCAGCTTTTTCTTTACATAAGTTTTCTGGTAATCACTTTTTTATTCGTGAACATGAAAAAGTTTTACTACAATATATATCTCAATATATCTCATAAGTTAGAATGAATATATTTTTTTTACTTTATAACTCTACCTAAGAGGGATTTTTATTTTTTGTTTTTTTGATAGAAATTTCACTGCTGCATAGCCTTCAATAATGGACAATTACCTCTTCCTTTAAGGAAGAGGCTTAAAAAAGCGGCATTTTTGGCTTTTTCCCTGGAAAAGAGAGGTTTTAAAGCTGGAATTAAACAATTAATTATCAATTATCAATTGTCCATTGTCCATTGATAACTGAGGGTAATGTTGAGATATTTACAACTAACATAAGGTGCATTTTTTATAGCCATACTTGTAACAAAGTGTGAAACAATGTAGCAGGTACGGCTATTGCGATTTCTATAGCTATAAAACCGAACCTACTAAATTTAAATCTTGGTGTTATTGTTGAATTAGGAAGCAAAAGATAAAGCTTCACGCAATAAAAAATTTAAAAAATATACGAGTATTGTTTGCCATATGTGAAGCTGAAAATTAAGCCTCCGCAAGCCAAATACAGCATTGTATAGGAGATAGTTATGGCATTAGTTCGTTGGGACCCTATCCGCGATCTTGAACGCTTAGAACCTTTCCGCGAACTTGAACGTTGGGACCCTTTCCGCGAAATTGATACTTTACAAAGGCGGATGAATCGTTTGTTTGAAAGAATGATACCAGGTGATGGAGGTGAAAGGGGAGGGTTAACTTTTATCCCTGCTGCTGAACTCGAAGAAACTGATGATGCCTATAAATTGAAATTAGAACTACCTGGTTTAGAAGCCAAAGATGTGAATGTTGAAGTAACTCCTGAAGCTGTTTCTATTACTGGTGAAAGGAAGTCTGAAACAACAACTGAAAGAGAAGGTTACACTCGTTCCGAATTTCGTTATGGTAAATTCCAACGAGTAATTCCATTGCCTTCTACTGTGCAACATGAACAAGTTCAGGCTGAATATAAAGATGGTATTTTGCGGTTGAACTTGCCGAAAACAGAACCAGAAAAACAAAAAGCTTTCAAAGTTAATCTCGGTTAATTTTCTAAGCTATTAGCTATCAGCCGTCAGACTATTTCTAGCCTGAGAAAGGGACTTCCAAATAAAAAAATATTCAATTAATTCTTGTGGGATAGGCCGGACAGCCTGCCCTTACACTCGGACGGGCTAGAAGCCCATCCCACAAGATTGGATAATTTATTTCTTGGAAGTCCCTAAATGAAATGTTGAAACTTTCTATTAAAAGCTGACTGCTGATAGCTGATTGCTGACTTCAAAACTTCTACTCAAGTCCAGGGGGAAGATATGGCAAAGGTAGTAGGAATTGATTTAGGAACTACTAATTCTTGTGTTGCTGTGATGGAAGGTGGGCAACCTTTAGTAATAGCTAATTCTGAAGGTCAACGCATCACTCCTTCTGTGGTAGCTTACACTAAAACTGGTGAACGTTTGGTAGGTCAAATTGCTAGACGACAAGCGGTAATGAACCCAGAAAATACTTTTTATTCTGTGAAAAGGTTCATTGGTCGCAAACATGAAGAAATTACCCATGAAGCAACGGAAGTTTCCTATAGGACTCTGCGTGATAGTAATGGTAATGTAAAACTCAGTTGTCCCGCAGTTAATAAACAATTTGCACCAGAAGAAATTTCTGCCCAAGTTCTGAGAAAGTTAGTTGATGATGCTAGTAAATATTTAGGAGAAAAAGTTACTCAAGCAGTAATTACTGTTCCTGCTTATTTTAATGATTCCCAACGCCAAGCTACTAAAGATGCAGGTAAAATTGCTGGTTTAGAAGTTCTCCGCATTATCAATGAACCAACAGCAGCAGCATTGGCTTATGGTTTGGATAAAAAACAAAATGAAACTATTTTAGTATTTGACCTTGGTGGCGGTACTTTTGATGTTTCTATTTTGGAAGTTGGGGATGGTGTGTTTGAAGTTAAATCTACCAGTGGGGATACTCATTTAGGTGGTGATGACTTTGATAAAAAGATTGTTGATTGGTTAGCACATGAATTTCAAACTAATGAAGGTATTGATTTAAGGAAAGATAAACAGGCATTACAAAGATTAACGGAAGCAGCAGAAAAGGCAAAAATTGAACTTTCTAGCGCCACTCAAACTAATATCAATTTGCCCTTTATTACGGCTACCCAAGCAGGTCCTAAACATTTGGATATGACATTAACAAGGGCTAAGTTTGAGGAGATGACGGCGGATCTTTTAGATCGTTGTCGTAAACCAGTACAACAAGCATTGCAAGACGCAAAACTGACAAATGCCCAACTTGATGAAATTGTTTTAGTTGGTGGTTCTACTCGTATTCCCGCTGTGCAAGAATTAGTGAGAAGAATAACAGGAAAAGACCCCTGTCAAGGTGTGAATCCTGATGAAGTTGTAGCGGTAGGTGCTGCTATTCAAGCGGGTGTTTTATCAGGTGAAGTTAAAGATATTTTACTGCTTGATGTCACTCCTTTATCTTTAGGTGTGGAAACTCTGGGCGGTGTGATGACTAAAATCATTGGCCGTAATACAACTATTCCTGTGAAGAAATCAGAAATTTTCTCTACTGCGGCTGATGGTCAAAGTAATGTGGAAATTCACGTTTTACAAGGTGAAAGAGAGTTAGCAAAAGATAATAAAAGTTTGGGTACTTTCCGTTTAGATGGTATTCCTCCAGCACCCAGAGGTGTACCACAAATTGAAGTTACCTTTGATATTGATGCTAATGGTATTCTTTCCGTGACTGCTAAGGATAAAGCCACTAATAAACAGCAGTCAATTTCTATTACTGGTGCTTCTACTCTTGATAAACGAGATGTAGAAAAAATGGTGCGGGATGCGGAAGCTCATGCACAGGAAGATAGAAAAAGACGTGAACAAATTGATACTAAGAATTTAGCTGATTCTTTAGTTTATCAAGCTGAAAAAGAACTCAGAGACTTGGGTGATAAAGTCAGTGCTGGTGATAGAAGTCGAGTTGATGAGTTAGTCAAAGATTTGCGGGAAGCTATCAATCAAGATAATTTTGATCGGATCAAGTCTCTTAGCAGTGAATTACAGCAAACTTTGATGCAAATTGGTAGTGCGGTTTATGCCCAAGCGGGAAGACCAGATGTAAGTCCTGATGGAAGCAGTCGAGAAGCACAAGGTGGTCGGGGTGAAGATGTGATTGATGCTGATTTTGTGGAGTCCCAATCATAGGATATCAAGGAGTCAGGAGTCAGAAGATCAAGGAGATCCCCGACCACAAGTCAGGGATCTATTTCTCAAACAAAATAAATAGGGTTTGCTGAAAAAGTCTTGTCGTGAAGACAGGGAACAGTTTGAAGAGTTCGATGAGAGCGATTTTTCCTTTGTGTAGAAATTAAATGCAAGGTTTTTGAGATCCCACCTCGTAAAGTCTTGCACTTTTTTAACTTCCAGCAGGCTAAGACCCTTTACTTGTAATATTTTCACATTTATTCAGCAAGCCCTAAATAATGAATCATAAATTACAACAGATGAACAAATTCATTAGGTGATTTCATCCATGAGGAGGATGGTTTGACTATCAAATTTATGCAAAGTTATCCAGATGATCAGTAGATAGAGATGAACAAATAGAAAGATTTAAATTAAATATCAAATGTCATCTTCAGGAAAGGGGAGATTAGCGGCAAAATCTCAGAAGTTGAGATGGCGTTGCTGTTTATTCTTAACTATACAAATGTTTATCCTATTTGACTTTATTTTAAGGATTTGAATAAAACTTGCAGTAAAACACACACTGAAATTGTTTTGTTTGCTTGAATAGCTATATTAAGAGTACAGAACTGGGCAATTCTTAAATTATGGCTACCAAGATCATTGATGTGAGAGAATATACTGTTAGAGCGCATAAAAGACAGATTCACACTCGTGTTTTTCATTTTGTTTGTAAAGAATGTAATCAAGCGACAAAACGGGAAACCTTTGGACCTAGACCTTTATATTGTGAAAGTTGCCGTCCTCCTCAACCTCCGAAAAAATCTGCTCATGATCCTAGAAAACTGAAGCCTCATGCGATGAATTACAAAAGTGACATTGAATTAGAATAATTGAAGTAATATGAACACCCAAGAACAATTACAACCTCCTTCAGAGGTATTTATTAGACCATTGTTGGAATTACGAGACTATTATGCTGGTCTGGCACAAGAGTACCAACGGCTATTTATTGAAGCGCGATCGCAATTAGATCATGTGGAAGCTTTGTTGTCTCCTTGGTCCTGTCCTGATGAACATGAGGTTTCAGAATTAGCAACTGGTAATCAACAAGGTTCTCGTTTGTTTTTGGCATCAGATCATCAGTCTGATTTAGACTTGTTGGAGTCTGTAGAGTCAGAACCTTCTCACTCTCAAGAATGGAAAACAAATGGTTCAAGTGCTGCGTCTACAAAAGCAGCAGTTTCTCATGCGAGAAATACCTCTTTGGATAGTTATGAACATTTTACGAAGGGGGCGGAAATTCCCATGCTTCCTGAATATCAATCTCTGACTCGGATGGAAGCTTTGAGAATTTTATTGCATGAATATGCTGGTACTGTATGCCATATAGATTTTATTGTGCGATCGCTCTATGGTGAGTTAGAATCTACTATCTTTAAAATCGTCAAAGGTAGGGTTCAATCTTCTCTGACTCAAGGTAGAGAAAGGGGTTATTGGTCGGCTATTCCTAACGAACCTGGTTGTTATACTCTGGCTTTAAGTTTGTTAGATCCCAATCATCATAATGGCTCATCTACTCGTAGTAAAAGTAGAAGAAAAAAGCCTGTGGCTGTAACACACTCCAATGATATTCCCATGCTTAAAAAATATGAGGGTCAATTTTTAATTGATGCTTTGACATCTTTTTTAGGTGAACATAGAGGGCGGGTTTTTGGTGTGAATGAAGTCATTAATGGTATCTATGGAGAACTTGATGATCGGGACATGAGAGAGGTAAAAAATAAGGTTCTCAATGAATTATCTAGAGGTCATCGCACAGGTAGATTTTCTAGAGTTCCTAACCAAATTGGTTTCTATACCTGGGATGCAAGGATGATATCTAAAAGGATGTAGGGCATTGGGCATTAGGCATTGGGGTTATTCATCTTCCCCTGCCTCCTGCCTCCTGCCTCCTGCCTTCTGTCCCCAGTCAGCTATCTCATATCATAACCAAACAAATTGGGGTCAACTTCTCCTAGTTTTAAATCTGCTAATCCGTATTCTGCCCAGCGTCTTTCTACCATTGCGGCAACATCAGGATCAGATTCTAAAGGTGCGCCCCATTCATGTTCTGTTTCTGGGGGAATTTTGGTGGTTGCATCTATGCCCATTCTCCCCCCTAAACCAAGTTTTTCACTCGCAAAATCTAAGGTGTCAAAGGGGGTATTTGGTAATATAAATACATCCCTGGTTGGGTCAACTTTGGAACTAATTGCCCAGACAACTTGACGCGGATCACGAATGTTGATATCTTTATCCACAACTATCACAAATTTAGTATATGTGAATTGGGGTAAGGCACTCCAAAAAGCTAAAGCTGCTCGTCTTGCTTGTCCAGGGTATGCTTTATCAATAGAAATAATTGCTGCTTTGTAACTTAATGCTTCCATTGGCAGGAAGAAGTCAACTATTTCTGATACTTGTTGCCGTAAAATTGGGGTATAGATGCGGTTAAGGGCGATCGCCATCATTGCTTCTTCTTTGGGTGGACGACCGCTAAAGGTGGTAAGATAAATCGGGTCTTTGCGGTGAGTCATACACTGAAACCGCACTAAAGGCGAATCTTCCACACCGCCATAATATCCCATGTGATCGCCAAAGGGACCGTCGGGTAAAACTTCCCCTGGGGTGATAGTTCCTTCTAAAACAAATTCTGAATCTGCGGGTACTTCTAAATCTACTGTTTTACACTTGGCTAATTGTACCCCAGAACCGCCATAAAGTCCCGCAAATAACCATTCTGATAAATCTACGGGAATGGGTGTGGCTGCTGCCATAATGATTAAAGGATCGACTCCAAGGGCGATCGCCACTTCTAATTTTTTACCACGTTCCGCCGCTTTGCGTAAATGTCTCGCCCCCCCCCGCACCGATAACCAGTGTACGGTCATAGTATTACTAGATTGCAGTTGCAGACGATACACACCTACATTTGGCGTACCTGTTTCACAATCCTTGGTAATTACCAATCCCAGTGTAATTATCTTTCCGGCATCTCCCGGATAAGGACGTATTAAAGGTAACTTAGTTAAATCTAAATCATCACCTTCCACAACCACCTGTTGACAAGCGGGGAAAAAATCCCTTCCCGGTTTCGCTTTGACAACATCAAACAGCACCTTACCAAAGTCTATCGCTTGGGAAATCTTTTTCGGGGGTTTAGGTTGCTGAAGCATACTTAACTTCTTACCCAAGGTTTCCAACTCCTCTGGTTTTTCCATGTTCATAGCCCAGCATATCCTTTCTACCGTCCCCATCAAATTCACTGCAACGGGGAAAGATGCACCTTTGACATTTTCAAAGATTAAACCTGGACCACCTTTTTGCAGCATTCGGTTAGAAATTTCCGCAATTTCTAGTTCAGAGTCTACTAAAGCCGAAATTCGCTTTAATTGTCCTCTTTCTTCCAGAATTTTAATAAATCCCCGTAAATCTCGTGCCATATCCCTCAGAGTTAAGAAGTGTAAAGTCTCCTTGATCTTAACTTGATATTTGGGTAGTTTGTTTGTACTGAATAAATTAGGATTGGCAAAATTAAACGCAGATACTTTAATTAGGTGTCAGTCTAAAAGTTCGATTAGTTCATCTTTTGTTAAATCTGCATCTCGCATTATTTTTAATAATAGACCTTTACCAATGGTTTTACCACTATGACAAGGAATAGAAACAACTCGATCATCTTGATGTTTCATTCTGACATGACTACCTTTTTGTCTCACTATATAAAAACCTATTTTTTGTAATGCGGTAATTAATTCTTCTCCTGTAATTGCTGGTAATTTAGTGATGATAAAACTACTTTGCTTACTCCTATAAATTCTGTTATTGACTCTTCTCCTAATTCCTCTAAACACATTTTAATTACTTCTTTAATATTAGTGATCAATTCATCAATGGTTTCTCCTTGACTATAACAGGCTTTCAGTTGAGGCACTTCACCAATATACATACCATCTTCATCTCTTTCAATTACTACATAAAATTCTTTATTTTTCATGGTTTTGTTTGTCACTGCTATAGTTTTCTGGCAGGTTCATTATGTCGGATTTTTATTATAACACAAACGAAAGATACCCGACTTCCTAATTGAATATTTGGTAAAGAATGTTAATTTATCAAAGAAGTCGGGTATCTAAATGCAGTTTTAGTTAGCATCATTACATTTGAGATATTTAGTAAAACATTTCTCACTTTGCTGATAAGCAAAAATTAAGAAATATAAAGATTTTTACCCTTACATTGATATTTTTATAGTATTTATGTACATTTCATGGTATGCTAAAATAAGAGATATTTTTTTTCAAATGGCGAAAAATATGGAAAATTTACTTCCTCAAAACATTTTGCAATTAAGTATTGCTGAAAGAATCCAATTAGTACAAGATATTTGGGATAGTATCACCATAGAGTCTAATGATCTAACTATTAGTGATACTCAAAAACAAGAATTAGAAAGACGTTTAGAACTCTATTATCAAAATACTCATCAAGTATCAACATGGGAGGAAGTTAAAAAAAGATTTAATCGTTAGTAATTCATTGTTTATTGAAATATGACTTATAAAATTTTGATTACACCAGAAGCAGAACTTGATTTAGAGGATGCTTTCAATTGGTATGAACAGCAAATATCTGGATTAGGTTCTGAATTTATTCGTGTGGTTGATGCTAGTTTTTCTGCAATTCAAAGAAATCCTTTTGCTTATCCAATTATTCATCAAGAAGTGAGGAGAAAGTTAATTCGTAAGTTTCCTTATGGATTACTTTATGTGATTATAGATGACAATATTTCGATTATTGGTTGTTTTCATGTGAAGCGTGATCCGCAGCAGTGGGAAAGACGTTTATAGGATTTTATATTATTCATAGTGACAGATCCCCGACTTCTTAATTTCATCTTGGGTAAATAATCATCATTTATCAAAGAAATCGGGGATCTTGTTTTTAAATTAAGAAATATAAAGATTTTTACCCTGACCTTGACATTTTTATAGTATTTATGTACTATATATGATATAGAAACAATCAAAACATCTCTAATTAGATTCTTTACAACATATTATAACATCACCCCAATCAGGTATAAATTGATTGATCCTGGACAATATTCCTTGTAAAATTACCATCGGCAAAATTATGACAAGTCAAAAAACCAAGTTTGCTGTTTATAATCTCGCGGGTAAGGAAAAAGCTTTTTATTTAACTGAAAAGGTAAAACTGGAAATTAAGCCAGATGCAATTCCTAAAAAAATGATTGCTCATAGTATCATGATTGTTGATCGTTCCGGTTCAATGTATTATGATATTGAGGCTTTAAAAGAAACATTAATCAAACTTTTGACACTGGATGAATACAGCAACTCAGAATTAGTGGTAACGCTAATTTCCTACTCTTCTAAAGGTGACTTAACCTGTCATTTTCAGCGTGTACCGATTCAGGAGGTAATGCAGCCAGATTCAGATTACATTGCTGATATCAAAGCTATTCGTGCTACTTATTTAACTTGTATTTCTCAATCTTTGAAATTAGCTAATGAATTGATTCATCCTGATGAATTAACTGCAATTACTTTACACAGTGACGGCTATGCTAATGATAGCAGTTTTAATTCTGAATCTAAGGCAATAGAGGGAATTTGTAATGATTTGAAAAACAAGGAAGTTTTTGTTAACACCATTGCTTATTCTTGCTCTTCTGATTTTAAATTCCTCGCTAAAATCGCTAATTCTGTTTCTGGTGTTTGTATCCAAGCTGGGAATATTAAGGAAGTTTATGATGCTCTTTATAACACTGTAAATGTGTTAAAAGAAGCGACGGGAATAGTCATAGAAGAAACCTTAGCTAGTGACTACAGTTATCAAGTTTTCTTTTCTCCCACTGCTGAAAAAATTCATGGTACAAACCAAACATTAAAAGTTTTTGGTTTAAAACCAGAAGACGAAGCTTACATCTATAAATATAAGCAAATTACCAAAGCAGCTTATGAACAATTAACAGATGTTCTGGTGGCACAAAATGATCCATCTGTTTATATTTTTGCCAAAGCAAATTTAGCTGATGGAAATTTGAATACTGCGAAATACGCGCTTGCGAGTACCTTCAATGCAACCTTAACCGCAAGACACGCAAAAGCTTTAACTAATGAAGACATTGCTGATTTTACCAAAGATTTAGAAATTGCCATTTTTTATCCTCATGTTTTAGCTGAACATGAAATTTTAGATTATGTCAAAGTTAATGATAAAATCTCAATTTTGGCATTGATTGATATTTTATCAAAACATCACCAACATATCATTATTAACCTCAAACATCTGAAAGAAACTTATCAAAGAAAGGGTATTAAGCGGGTTAATGGTACAAGGGGAGAAAATGGAGAATTAATCAAACCTTGGTTAGAAATAGAATATATTGAACCAGGTGATTATGTGCAGATGGGAACTTTTGATATTAACCGCAATACCGCAACTATTAATATGCTGCTTACGCAAAAAGTGAAGCTGGTAAAAGCGGAAGATAAAACCCCAATTACTGAAGTTGCGGGTGTGTTATTAAATGATTTAACGACTTTTAATAATTATACCATTGTCAGTGATGGAGAAATTAATGTTAAGACTTTAAAAGTGAAAATTAGCAGTAAAAAAGCATTTGATGAATTGCAAGCGGTAGGGGTTATTGATAGGGAGGAATTTGATTTTCAAAAAGAATATACTTTGCAATTAGCAGATTTACCTTTAGTCAGTTTTGAAGGTAATTATAGCAGTGTGGAAGGTTTATTTACTCAACTGGCAGAAATTAAAACTTTAATGAGTATTTTATCTGCTCATTTACGGGAAGAGTCAGATGTATTTATTCCTGCACAAATTGAAGAATTGAAAAAACATTATCTTTCTAAAAGTCTGTATCTGAATTTTCCCACCACTAACGAATATACAGATTTGAAAGCAGCTTTATCTGATGGTACTGTAGATTCAAGGGTGAGTTATAAGATTGATATTGGCAGTTTAGAAATTGTAAATTTTAATAAATTGTCTTCTGCTAATCAATTTCTTGATAAAAGATATGAAGTTTATGATTCAGAAACTGGGGAAATTTTCAAGAAACCAACTTTTGAATTAGCTTTTCAGGAAAATATTGCTTTTCGTAGTAAAGCTGTTGCTTCTAGGAATAAATTTACAAAAGCAGATGATTTAATGAAAGCTGTTTTTGATGATTTTCTGGGAATAGAAACAACGGGTAAATTTGCAGAAATTTTAAACTTGGTTGGTGCTGGAATTTTGGCTTTATTACTACAAGCAAAACACGCAGGTACACCTGTGGATAAACAGGAAATTATCGATGCGATGACAACAGCAAAACAGAAGTTAGAGAGTTACACAGAAAAAGTTTATCGAGAGAAAATTTCACCTTTAGTATTTTATATTGGTGCGACGGGTTTGTTACCTGATGACATGAACACTCAAGCGATGACTGCGGATGAAATTAGTAGTAAATATCCTGATTTGCAGTTTTCTAAATCTGAGCAAGAAGGGACATTTTTCGTAGTTGGTGATACTGTAATTAGTGTGTATGCAGAAAATGAATATTACAGTAAAAAACCTGTGAGTGTGAGTTAGGTAATTTCGGTAGCAATGCGATTTTCTGGGATGACTCCAACGGGAGAGCGATCGCTAATTAGGGGTTGTTGAATAAATCTGAAAAAAATCAAGGGATTGAGGATGCGTAACCATACTTCTGGACCCTCACAGATAACTTGATCAATTGATTCCAGGAATTTAGTAATTTACTATTATAGATGTCTGATTTTTATAATTTTAGTAGTTGGAGCTTGAGAAGGATGATATTAACGAAACGGAAGAGTAGAAGCATTGCTGCTATTTTAGCCTTTTCTGGCACACTAACAATTTCAGGTTTACATAAATTTTACTTGGGACAGCCATTATGGGGAATTTTGTATGTATTGTTATCTTGGACACCAATTCCCAAAGTAGCTAGTGCTATAGAAGGGGTTTGGTATTTAGCGCAAGATGAAGAAGCTTTTGACCGAAACTTTAATTTTGGGAAGTCGGCAGTTAAAGTTTCACCACAGGTCAGTAATCAAGTAGAATCGGTAGCTAATGCCTTACGTGAGTTAGATGCTTTGCGCCAAGATGGCTTAATTTCTGAGTATGAATTTGAGCAAAAGCGCCGTCAGATGTTAGACCAGATTTCTTGATGTAATTAATATTTGTCTATAAATTCGGCGAAGTTTTACAATACCATGATAAACTGGCTACCTTTAAATCTCAAATTACAAAAACTCCGAGCTAAACTGCTCAATGATCCCTATTATCGTCTACAATCTGGGGCAGAAATTCAGATGGCCGTACAACTGGGGATGCGTATTGATGCTAATCAAGCGACTGTAGATGATTGGTTACGTTTGCCAGGGTTATCTATTCATCAAGGGCGATCGCTCGTAGAACTATCACGTTCAGGTGTTAAATTTTATTGTATTGAAGATATAGCAGCGGCTTTGAGTGTTCCTGTACAAAGGCTAGAACCACTGAAACCACTGTTAAATTTTAGCTACTATGATGATGGATCTCTCGCTAATACTACGCAAGTAAATCCCAATACCGCAACGGTAGAGAGTCTGGCGAAAATTCCATTGATAGATTTGTCTCTAGCTGAAGCGGTAGTGCAAAATCGCCTCACTGCTGGTTATTACCGTAATTTGGTTGATTTTCAGCAACGGTTAGGACTGTCAGGTGAGGCGATCGCTCAATTAATGTATTATCTGCGGTTTTAGGTAGGAGGTAGGAGGCAGGAGGCAGGAGGCAGAAGGCAGGAGTTTTTTATTTTGGATTTTGGATTTTGGATTTTGGATTGTTTTTGTGATCTCCAATCTAAAATCTAAAATCTAAAATCTAAAATTTTCTTCCCCAGTCACCAGTCCCCAGTCCCCAGTCTCCAATCACCAGACACCAGGGAACTAGGCCTCGGCGCCGAGCCCAACGCACCTGTCCTCGTGCCCACGTGAATGAAACCATTACCCAGATTCACGCTTCCCACATCGCATAGAGCGTTCAACCAGCAACTACC
>NZ_BJCE01000003.1:0-66911 GCF_005402885.1 Sphaerospermopsis reniformis | reverse complement strand
TTATTTTTTTCTAAGAGCGCTTTTTGCTCCTGATGAGTTAACTTCGCCACCTCCATCAATGAAATAAATTGATCATAGCTGATTCCCAGTATACCCCTAGCGCGTTTTGGGTACATATGTATATAATTGGTAATATTTTTCATCTTTGGTAGAACCACGGTATATTTTCCATTTACCGTTCTACCATTTTTCCGTTATATATTTCGGACAGGTCTAATGAACGAGAAAACAAAACTGAGCAGGAATTCATCAGCTGGTCTAGGAATCGAGATCCAAGTGGGTTAGGCTGGAAATTTCAGGCAGAAGATGGGTTGTATTATCCAGTTCGGCAGTAGGGGGTTTCGCGGAAGTCAAAAGTCAAAAGTAATATAGAGTCTGCTTTTGAAAGATTTCCAATGGTTCATTAACTTATGCCGTGATGTCCTAGTATTTTCCTAACAAAAGCTAACAATAATTATTCACAGCTTATTAATCCTCTGTTATATCTATTTTTACTAATTCCAATAAACCCTGTCTAATCACCTGTTCAACTAACTCACTTCTGGTGATACCTAATTTTTCTGATACCCTATCAAGTTCTGTGGAAGCAGTCTCAGTTAGCATAATCTGATACCTCTGCTTTGGCTCACCATATTTGTCTTTCTCAGCTTTTCTTGGTCTTACCACGGGCTATACACACATCAACACCTCCACACTTTACAAATTTATGGGAGATGCTATATACACACTTACACATCTACATATAAAATAAAAATAAGGCGACACCTACGCTGCACTTCGTGAACCTTGGCAGGTAGGCAAATCGCCTTAACCCTTACAGGTAAATTAATCATGACACAAATTCAAAATTTTCTCGCCGGTGCTAATGACACCACAGTAGTCAAAGAACCCAGTAACAGAGAACCATTAAAGCATTTATTAATTGGCTCAAGGAGAACTGTTATCAGTACAATTCATCATTTACAGGTAATTGGTTATGCAGATGTTGGAGATTGGAGTGAACCTATACCCACTGGTAATGTTGGGGAGTTCATGAGTATTTTAATCAGACAAATCCTGATTAAATAACAAGAAATAACCAGTGATGCCAACTAATTAAGAATTATTTTGACAGGAGGAAGTTAAACCCTTCTGTCAAGAAAATTTTAGGGATTTGTTTCTAGTTTAACTATTTTTGATGCAGATAAATACAGACAAATAATTGTGTATTTTCTTTTTCCATTTCTCCTCAAGAAAATATCTACATTTCCAATGAATAAAATCTAAAATTTTGACAGATCAAATAGAGATAATTGACCAACAGAAACATTACCCTTTCCACCGCGATGATAATTAAGGTGGCATCCACTGCAAAGACAAATTAGGTTCTCTAATCTGTTATCAGATGGGTCTCTATTCCAGTGATGAACCTGGAGATTATAGGCACGGGGGTTAATAATATCATTAGGTTTTTCACCAGGACGTAAGCAAACGCGACCGCATTTTTGACAACGCCAATTAGCTTTTTCTTTAATGTTTTTAGCCAATTCTTTCCAGTGCTTTGGGTACTCCATGATAACTGTTAACACCAAACTTTAGGATTGTGATAATATTATAAAATAAACATGATATTATTATATAACAAAAAACAACATTTTTGGTGATTATAATGTAACTGTAAACATTCAGCAATCAAGGTTCAGTCAAAAGCTGAAAAACTGAAGATTAGACGTAAATTCCTCATCAAAGAAAGAGAATTCAAGATTCAGGAGTCAGAATATCTCATCTTTGTAGTGAATTTTGAGCTTAAAATGAAAATCACAGCCTAGATGCAAGGAAAACTCACCATGACAGTTACTACTGCTAAATGGAGTTTAGACGACTATCATCGCATGATTGAAATTGGCCTTTTAGCTGGTCGCAAGGTTGAACTACTAAATGGAGAAATTATCAACATGGCACCGGAAGGACCAGAACACGCACAAATTAATACTGACTCTGCTGAATACCTGCGGGAATTACTTGGTTCAAAAGCATTGGTAAGAGATGCAAAACCTATTACTATTCCTGAAAGTAATTCAGAACCAGAACCAGATTTAGCAATAGTTGAACCACAGCGTGCTATTTATCGCAGTCACCATCCTTATCCTGAAAATATATTTTGGTTAATCGAATATTCTAAAACGACCCTGAATAAAGATTTAGATATAAAACGCAAAACATACTCTGCTGCATCAATTCCTGAATATTGGGTAGTAGATTTAAATAATCAACAAGTAAAAGTGTTTAGAGAACCAATAAATGGTGATTATTCCCAAGAATTAACTTTGACTTTAGGTGAAATATCTCCGTTAGCATTTCCAGAAATTAAAATTTCTATTCAACGTTTGCTACAAGGGTTTTAAGGAGGCAGGGGGCAGGGGGCAGGGGGATAACGGGAGAACTTTCCCCTCCGCTCCCCGCTCCCTGCCCCTCTGCTTCTTCTGTGAAGCAGAAGCAGCAGAAACTCAAACTTGGCTTACTTTTGCTGTGAAATGTGGTTATTTAGAAGTTGATACAGGTAGAGAACTTTATAGAACCTACAACCAAGTATTAGGCATTCTCGTAACTATAATCAACAATCCATCTCCCTGGCTCATAAAACGCTAATTTCCCATCCCCCTGCTCCCTGCTCCCTGCCCCCTGCTCCCTTTCCTCTTTGTGACCCATTGGATCACATTTTCCTCAAAACCTGGGCAACACCGTCCCAGTCCCAGCATCCCTTTTGGGACGAACATAGGTCTTAGTCGTATCACTCTTAGTATGACCCAACTGGTCTTGCACCTCAAACAGCGTTTTTCTATCCACCGCCCTTGATGCGTGAGAATGACGCAACCAGTGACAAGAAAACTTCACCCCTGCCACCTCAGATATATCCTGAATCAATTTTTTAATCGCTCGGTCACTCAATGGCAAACCCCGTTTCTTTGGATCAGGTGAGACATTAGGAAACACAGGCATCTTCTCACCTGCCATCCCCCGGTACTTCTTAAACATCATCGAAGTCTCATGGTCTAAACCAATTTCCCGGTACTTCCCCCCCTTGCCCCGAAACTTAATCGTGTAATATCCCCGGTGTTTATCTCCGGGTATCGGCTCTGGTTGCCATTTAAAGTTGTGCCAATATAAACCCGGATAATCTTCCTGGGGTTGACCTGGTTCCTGACCAGGAATAGTTACCCGACCCACTTCACCTACCCGCATCCCACTATAAAAAAGCAAACAGAAAACCAACCAGTGTTTCTCCCCCAACATCTGGGCAGCATGAGCCAATTGTTCCAACTCCCAATCTTCCAGATAACGCTCTGCTTTCGGTAAATCAGTGAAATTATCGTAACTTATCGTACTAGCAATATTCCGTAAAAAGTAGCCCACATTCTCACTGCTGCCATAACTCCAGAGAGATCGCAACATCAAAACCTGGTTAGATTTAGTATAAGGGGAAACCTCACCCCAAGAAGCGACAAATTCTAGTAACTTTGGTTGCTGAACCAAGCGTAAATCCTCTATCCCCTGCTTCCGTACCCACTCCAGTAATTTTTGACCAAAGCGATAGTATTTTCGCTTAGTCTGTTCCCGATTTTGTGACCCTGCCCAAGCCAAAATCAACTCCTCATCATTTGATACGGCAGGTGTGCGGTAATAATATTGACGAATTACCTCCTCAACTAATTCGGCGGTAACAGGTTGAGAAGTATCACGAGATACAACCTGACTGGGAGCGGGGAGAACTTCTACAGGACTGACCTCAATGTTGTTCACATCCATGAGAGAAATAAGCATCACGTAGTAGACGACATCTAGCTTCCTGGAAGGGCTGTTTCAGGAAGCTTTTTTTATATTCTACCCTCCCGTGAATGTGCAGGGAACTTCAAGTTAACTTGATTTCACGTAATGCGCTTTCCGCTTGATTCAATATTTTCTCTATTCTTGAGCTATCCTGATGCAATCGCTAAATCTTACTCTCATACTTGTCAGGTAAAATGTGTATACTAAAGTAAGGATTCCTTACATTTTCTGGCAAAAGCTAGGAGGATTGTCATGCTGGCCAAGTTAACCTCTAAGAATCAACTCACACTGCCTAAAAGTATTACCCGTGAAATCGGAGAAGTTGAGTATTTTGAAATACAGGTTCAGGATGGGCAAATTATTTTGACTCCAGTAAAGATTCAACGGGCTGATGCAGTTAGAGCTAAACTAGCGGATTTAGGGTTGAGTGAACAGGATGTAGCTGATGCAGTAGCTTGGGCGCGTCAGTCGTGATGGTTAGTCCACGAGTGGTAATTGATACTAATATCGTAGTCTCTGCGTTGATATTTAGGGGTAGAGTATCTAGGCTTCGTTTGGCATGGCAAGACGATCGCTTTACTCCCCTAGTTTCTCAAGCAACGATCACAGAGTTAATCCGAGTGCTTGGTTATCCAAAGTTCAAGCTCACGCCAATAGAGCAAGAATATTTACTATCGGATTACATACTGTTTTGTGAAACTATAGCGATGCCCGATAACTTGCCTGTAATTCCTGAATGTCGTGACCCTTTTGATGTGCCTTTTTTACTTCTAGCTGTGGTTAGCAAGGCAGATTATCTTGTGACAGGCGATTGCGATTTACTCAGTCTACAAGATAATTTTTCTTGCCCGATTATTACTGCTGAAGATTTTCTGAATGTTATTGATGTTCAGTCATCCTGATTTTTCCGGTGACAACATCGTTAAATCAGGGTTTTGCGGAAACACAAATTAAAACATCTTTAATATTCACAAAAAATACTTTATGTCAAGGTCCCGGAGGGAACTAGCGCTCCGTAGGAATCGCTAACGATAGCTTTATTAAACTTTTAAAGTAACAGTGCCTATTGCACTACGATAGGTCTATTCAAAATGCTCATGACCTCATTTGGGTTAGGGCTTGGTAGCAGAGGACTCCAATCTCCAACTTCTGCATAGCCAATCAATGGATGGGGGGTATAAGTAGTTGCAAGTAGTCGTGCAAAATAAATTATTTAGGGCTTGATGAATAAAGATAAAACCGTTTATTAATAGGGGTTTTGCGGATTGTTATCACAAGAAAGTGCAAGGTTTTGACTGATAGTGTCTCAAAACAGGTGCATTTTTCCTGGACGAATCTGGGAAACTGAGGATATGCAGATGGCTGAAACTATTCCCTGTTCCCTATTCCCTGCCCTCACAGATAACTTTTATGGCTTACGCTTGGCGTTAGCTATCAGCAAACCCTATTTAGGAGGTGGAGCGATCGCTTGGTAGATAAAATATAATCCCATCGAAAGAACTTGGGCTGTCTTAGAAAATAAAAGGAAATAAATTGATATGGTTCAAACAATACAGGCTAAAGACATCACATTGCTGGAACTAGAAACAGAATTTCGCCTTCAATTGGTTGAAGATGAGCAATTTTTTACAGAGTTGTTTGTTGAATTGCCAGAAATTACACAATTAGAAAAACAACAACTTGACAGAGTTAAAGCCAGCTATGCCAATTTGCTTAAGTACCCACCTCTACTTGAAAATACTGTGAAGATGGTGGTGTTGTCTCCCCTGTTAGATTTAGCAGACTTTTACCTATCTCCATTTCATGTTAAATCAGACAAATCTGTAGAAATTACTGCTGAAGATGCTGGTGTAACGGTTAAAGGACAGATGGATGTCTTAGTTTTGTTTGAACAGCTAGTAGTAGTAGTCATTGAATCCAAACAAGCAGCTTTTTCTGTGGAAGTAGGTAAAGCCCAGATTCTTGCTTATATGTTGGCAATTTCTAAACCCGACAAAGCAATATATGGACTAATTACCAATGGTGGTAGTTTTATCTTCGTCAAGTTGATTAATGAAAATATACCAAAGTATGGGTTTTCTCGCTTGTTTTATATTTTCAATCCGGGGAATGAGTTGTATACAGTTTTATCAGTGTTGAAAAGCTTAGGTCAACTAGCAAGAAATATTCATAATACAAAAGTATGATAAAATTTAGCCCTGAATCCGGACCGACGATTCCTTAATGGTACAAGCCCCCGGATTTATCTGTAGAATCAATCCAAAATCTAAAATCTAAAATTTCCAAGCCCCCTGATTTATTCGTGGGGTCAATCCAAAATCCAAAATCTAAAATCCAAAATTGTCTGACAATTCTTCTTTGCCAATCAGCAACTCATGGCAAAAATCTGTTCAGCTGTTAGGGTAATGTTGGGAAACAATCTCGAATCAATTCGATTATTTCCTTGAAACACCTTTGGGGGTAAATACTCACCATCTTCAAGTTGGTAAATTGTAATAGTTGGTTGTTTGGGAGAGCCAATGAAGCGAATGCCACCAAAAGCGGCATAGTCTACGATGATGTACTCTAAAACGCCTAAATCCTCATATTCAGCAAGTTTTGTTAGGTAGTCATCCTTCCAATTGTTACTAACAACCTCAATAATTCCCGGTGGGGGAATATATGCAGCAGCAGAACTAGAGAGAGTTTTCATCCGCTGCCATTCTTCCCTAGCAAATATGACAATATCAGCTTTTCGGCTTTTTTCTTTTTCTCCTGGTGCTGTTTTTATCCTGCTCTGCTTTGACTGGCGCGACACATACGGCAGGTCATTTTCTTGGCAGTGATTTTCAAGGTAGGCACACAGCCTCTGGATTAAATCTTCGTGATTGGCATTTGGTTCTGATAATGGCACAGGAATCTCATCCAATAACTCAAACTCTCTACCTGAACCATCGTCCCAGGCAAGAAACTCTTCAAAAGTCAGTAGTTGTGTGACGGTTGCGTACATCGCACTCGCTCCATAGCTGACGGGTAATTAACTCAATGCTACCAAGATGTACAGCGGGAGCAACGCAATATTGTTCGGTTAAGGAAAAAAAGGGAGTAAGAACAAGAGACTTCCAATTAAAAAAATATTCCACAACCAAGTCATAGGGGGAATTTTAAGACTTCTGTGTACACCGTAGCCTTCAGCACTGGACTCACAACTACACCTCTAGCCTGATAATATATGCTTCAGGTACTAATTGCTCTACATAATCAGAGTGCGTGTCCGGTTGCTGTACCGAGAGTTGCGGCGATTGCGCGAAGCGCAGTGCCGGAGGCGATCGCTTGTAAAAGACTTGTTTTTCCAGCACCGTTCATACCGATGAGAACAATTATATCTCGCGCTAAACCAGTTTCTGGATCTGTGAAATCAAATAATGGGGAAGACCGGAATTTTTTAAAGTATTTTAGCTGTAGGGATTGAATTTTCATGTTTAGATTCTCCAGAAGAGGAGAAATAATAATTTTAAATTTTTAAAATATGGGGTTTCAAGTTATCAGCCAAGATTCAATAAACAATGTTCTTACTTGTTTAATACGTTGAAAATCGCTATCGGTTGAAACGATGGTAAGATTATGCTGTAGAGCAATCGCTGCAATCCACAAGTCATTTTCACCAAAACCTAAATCAGTTATTTTAGTTTTTCTCCGCTTGCTTTTTTCTTTGGGTGCAAATTGATTAAATAAATCAGCTTTGAGTTGCCCGTAAATATTAGCAGTTTCTTTTTCAATGTTATGGATATAGATACCTCTAAGAAAAGTTATGATTAGTGCTAAATTACTTTGTTGTCTTTGAGAACGTACAGCCATATCTATCAATTCTCCCTGCACAATCACACAGGTTGACACTAAACTGTTTTCGACCTCAAGCAGACGATTTAGTATATTGATATTTCCTAAAATGGCAAGACTACAGTGATTTGTATCGAGTAAGTACATTATTCAAAAGGATTATTATCATCAAATTTCGCTTGACCACGACTAGCAATGACTAGCCTTAGACACTCTTCTAAATCATCGCCTTCCCAAGTACCTATAGTTTTTAAATGTTCTAGAAGTGACTTTCCGGTAGAATTAACTGTAGGTGGTGTAGTAGATTCTACTTGATTTGATTTAGGTTGTAATTGGGTTTCTTTGGTTTTTAAGAAACGCAAAAAATTAAGTGTTTCAGCTATTAGTTCATCTGGTGCTGATTCAATTTCTTGAAAAAGTTGTTCTTTGATGGTCATAGTTATACCTATTATCTAATTAATGTGTCTGAACTGCAAATCAATCCACATCTAACCATTGATGCTTCTTCTTTAATTTTACAAGAAATAATTTATCGAAAATTTGGGGTTAAACCCCCGTTGTTCAGAGAGTATCATTACTCCACTCCCATTGTATAAGCATTGTAAAACTTCGGCAAATTTGAGGATTGAAAGAATATCAAGTCCGATTGTCAATAAATTATCAATTGATGATAGAAGTCGGGGACTTGGGTATGATGGCAAGATTGTTAATAAAAGTTTTCATCTTGTTTCTGGGAATATACTGTAAAATAAAAATACAAGTTGGGGAGATTTTATAATTATGCAAATTACAATAAATGTACCAGATAATTTAACAGATAAAATCCAGGATAAATTAGGTGATTTATCCGAAAAAATTATGAATAAATTAGCTTTAGAAGCTTTTTTAGAAGGATTGATTAACTTTAATGAATTTAGACAGGTGTTAGGTTTTCAGGATGATAACGCTTTCAAGGCTTTTTTATCAGCAAATTTCCCCCTACATTCTGGGGGGTTATTAAATTTAGCGGGGAGTTGTGCGGATATAGATTTTACCCTTGATGGACAAGGTATTGCTGATGATAGGGATAATGATTTAGTTGGGTTTTGTGATGAGTAATTCTTCACTTATTTATTTACTAGATACTAATGTTTGTATAGTGTATTTAAAGAATAAGGGTTCTGCTATAAATCGCCGTTTTGACAGCATAGAAGCAGACAAGATTGCTGTTTGTTCTGTGGTGAAAGCTGAGTTATTTTATGGCTCAAATCGTAGCAATAATCCTCAAAAAAGGTTAAATATACACAAATATACAACAGTTGTTTTTATATCAATTTGTATCTTTATATTTTGATGATAATTGTGCGGAAATTTATGGACAGATTCGGGCTGATTTAGCTAAAATTGGTACTCCTATTAGTTCCAATGGTTTACAAATTGCTGCTATTGCTTTGGCGAATAATTTAATACTGGTAACTCATAATGTAAGAGAGTTTAGCAGAGTTGATGGATGATCCCCCAATACTAGAAAATTATGAATGCAAAAATTTAGGCTCTTATTGATTTTTAAAAGCCGGGAAATATGGATATATAAGTAAGTCGGCATGAAAAAACCAAAGCAAGTACAAAAATACCTCAGCTAACACCAAACACCAAACACCTAATACCTAACACCTCTCATCCAGTATTTATGTTCAGGAGCAAGATATTCAGATTAGGCGATCGCAAATTCTGTATATTGTCTCATAAGAGGTGGATGAAACCCTAAAACAATTTCCTCTCGTGTGATTCCTTTATGTAACAAATCTGTCGCCACCCCATTTTCTGTCCAATCTTCCTCAATCCAAATTTTGTTATCCTTTAAACGGATATGAATCATCACACTCTTAATCCTCTCATCTTTGTGCCAACCCATCAATAATAAAAGATACTGTTCGTGTACTTCATCAAAAGCTAAAACACTCTCGGTTTGAGAACCAGATTTTTCATTGATTTGATGATATTCTGTTAAGGTTTCTTGGATAATTTGACGATAATGCTTTAATTTATCCATTGCATTATTACCTCACTTTCAGCATCAACGATTAACAACTTAACTTGATTGCGATTAATAATCATCTGGGTTAACTGGCGTTGAAAATAACTTTTATAAGTTCCATAAGTAATCGCTAAATATAATTCAAAATCTAATTCAGTCTCTAACAAAATATCTCGATAAACTACATACTGTCCCACAGCTTGTTCTAAATCATGAATAAAAGACCGACCTAAAAAACTTTTGACTTCTACCAGAATTTTTTGACCCTGTTTTTCTGCTGCAATTGATTTTTCTGCTGCAATATCCACATATAAGCGATCGCCACCATATTCCAAAGTATAATCTTCTGTTAAAATGTTCCAACCATCCTTGACTAATGCAAATCTTACAGCGTTATGGTAAATATCTTTTGCTGGCATCTATATTTTTGAATTACATACCACATCAATGTTATCCTAAAATTGAAAGCAAACGATCATTGATATATAGCACGATGCCTTCCACGTTCTCTCGCAGGACTGAACTTTCAAAAATGCGTTTTAAACTGTAAGCGCGTTAAATTTCGGGGTATAAATCCTTTTGTCTTGGGCGTAGGTTGGGAATTTTACCCGTTTCTGCATCTTGATGGAATTGTCGCCATTTAGAAAGGCGATGGCGCGGAGCGCAGTGCCAGATACCGTTGGCGAATATAATACATCTTTGTATTTTAAAAGATTACATAAGCTCAAGCCTTCAATCTGTGGTTGCTGCTTTTAGTTGTAACACTTTTGTTTATCCGTTTGTAACACTTTCGCCAACAGTATCAGTGCCAAAGGCAATCGCGCAACAGGTCTTCTGTAATTTCTAAGATTCACCTGATCTCAAAAGGGTTGATATTGCAAAGAGAAATAAAATCCATTATCTTGCAAGGAGTCTCCCTTATCCTTCACTCCAAATAAGCGATGTGATTGCCTACGGCACTGGCGTAGCCAATCGCTGCGCTCTCTTCTGTTCGATACGCCGAAGGCATCGCTCTCCCTATTTTTACCAACCAGGCGATTGCGCTCCAGCGCAGCGCCGGAGGCGAATCGCTCGCAAACCCCCAACCCTTAATCCTTCGTTGCTGATTCTCAATAAAATGAGGTTTTTATCAATAAGGATGAGGTGCATTGTGTAAAGAGTAGGTAGATTCTTAGGTCTTGAAACCTTTGCCACATATAAGTTTTAAGATTGTTAAGAAAGATGGGAGTAACGCATAGCAATGGCAATTAAGGTAGTTTTGCCACCTAAAAACATATCAAAATAATTGAGGTGAAAATGAGTTTATCTAATGAATTGTGGACAGCGAATCATGATTTAGCCCTAGCTTGTTTAGAGCATCCTTTTGTACAAGGCATTGGGGATGGTACATTGCAATCTGAAAAATTTGGCTACTATGTAGGACAAGATGCTTTTTTCTTAGAAGCTTTTGCTCGTGCTTACAGTATTGCCGCAGCTAAAGCACCAGATTGGCAAGGTTTTACCATCTTTCATGATTTAGCTAGTGGTGTTTTGGAAGAATTAAAACTACATGAAAATTATGCTCATCAATGGGGTGTGAATCTCCATGATGTAGAACCAGGAACAGCCACCCGTCGGTATACTGATTTTTTGTTGGCCACTGCTTGGACTGGGGAAGTGGGTTTAACTGCTGCTGCAATGTCTCCCTGTATGCGTTTGTATGCTTTTTTGGGAACAAGTTTAGCGGCTGATGGTATTCCTGAACACCGATATACAAATTGGATTCAAACTTATGGTGGTGCAGAATTTCAACCATTAACACAGCAATTAGACAGTTTAGTTGATAATTATGCTGTTGATTCCTCTAAACTTCATTCAACATACCGCTATGCTATGGTCTGTGAATATGACTTTTTTGAAGCTGCTTGGATGAGATAAATTTCACCCAAGAATTTAACCTATAAATCTTAATATTCTGAATTATTGATTACTTTTATTCGCTGGTTATAGTGCTAGTTTGGGATTGTTGTCTGTTAGTAAAATAACTACAAAATACCCAAAAATGTCTGTAAATATTATAGTTGCGTATTTACATTATCTGAGTTTCATGTTGTGTTTTGGTGCTTTGACATTAGAAGCATTTACTTTAAAAAAAGAGTTGAGTTTGCATGAAGCTTGGAGAATAGTAATTGCTGATGCGGTTTATGGTATATCAGCAGTTGGTATTCTTGTTACAGGTATTTTGCGTGTTCTCTATTTTGGTAAAGGTACAGAATATTATTTAAATAATCCATTTTTTTACGTTAAAGTAACAATATTTTTGCTGGTAGGTTTATTATCTATTTATCCTACGGTTTCCTTTATTAATTGGGTAAAAGATTTACTGCAAAATCAATCGCCTAAACTAGATTCAATAAAATTAGATCGTCTGCTGTTGTTAATTAGAGTTGAACTGGTTGGTTTTATTTTGATTCCGTTGTTAGCAACAATTATGGCAAGATATTAACAATTGAGAATTGAAAATGGACAATTGACAATTACAGCAGTTTCTGAAGATATGAAGTACACCTTTGGCGGGCAAGATGCCCGCACCACAAGAGTTTGATGATTTGTTTTTTTACCTCATAACATCGGTAAGTGCTGTATATATATTTTACTAATTATCAATTGTTAATTGTCAATTATCAATTGTTTAAACTCTGCCACAAATACCAACAAGCAATAGTGCGGTAAGGTTGCCATTGTTGGGCGATTTGTTCTAATGTTTTTTTATTGGGCAAATCATCCAAATTATAAAGATTACGAATAGCAGCACGAATACCTAAGTCATCAACAGGTAAAATATCCCAACGATGTAATCTGAAAATCAGCAACATTTGTACAGTCCAGCGTCCTATTCCTTTGACTACAATTAAGGATTTAATGATTGTTTCATCGTCCATTGTTTGCAGTTCATCTATGTTTGGCAGTTCTGTAAAACGTTGTGCTAAGTCTTTGAGATATGTAATTTTAGGACGGGAAATACCCACAGAACGTAAAATATCATCGGGTGTATTGAGAATATCATTAGCTGTTAATGAATTATGATAAAGTTGTAAAAATCTCTGGTGAATAGCTGCTGCTGCTTTTCCTGAAAGTTGCTGATAAATGATAGCGCGAGATAAACAATAAAATAAATCTCCGGTTTGTTGTACCTGGTTTAGTCTGCATTCTCCTATCTGCAATATGACATCTGCTAAAATAGGGTCTTGTTTAAGTGTTTTGATGGCAACGGAGTAATTTATCATTAATTAGCTATTTCCTCAAATTTTAAATGCTGATAGTGAGAAAATTAATAATTTCATCTAAGAGTAATTGGGGTTCATCAACGCGGATCAAATGACCGCTATTTTCAAATATTTTCAAATGGGCGTTAGGAATAGCTTGGGCAATTTCTTCAGAAAATTCTGGGGGACAGATCCAGTCATGTCTTCCGGCAATTACAAGTGTTGGTGAGGTAATTTTAGGTAATTCGTTGAGAATATTATAGTTTCTTAAAAAGCCACTAAAGGCAATGTTAATGGCATCAACTGAGAGGATAGTTTGGTCTGAGTCTGGGGAATTTGTTTTCCGGTTATTGCTTTGGCAATACATTGGATTCATGATTTTAAAAAATTGCCGTAGCTGTTCTTCGTTTTCAAAATTACCTGCCCAAAGTTTTAGAGAGATCGCTTTTTGTTCTGGGTTTCCTCTTTGTGCTAAAATTTCTTGAGCGCGTTGTAAAAAACGAGAACTTGCTGTTGTGGCAATTACTATTAAATGAGAAACATTTTGTGGATATTTGATAGCATAGGAAAGAGCAACCATACCCCCATAGGAAGAACCAATTAAAATAATTTTTTCTAACCCCAAATATTGACGTAATGCTTCCATGTCGTCAACGTTATTTTCTAGGGTATAGGTTTCTTTTAGTCCACGGGCTGACCTTCCCTGACCCCGATGATCAAAATAGACCATTTGTAAATGATGACTGAGGGGAGAAAAGCAGGGTTTATAACTGGTGTGGTCTACTCCAGGTCCACCATGAATGATGAAAGCAACAGGTTTTTCACGTATTCCCTGTTCTTCAACTGCTAAACCACAACCGTCAATATCAAAATAGATTTCTGTATCTCTGATTTTTGCTTTCATTTTTAATTTACTCTTCAAAATAAACAAGATAATATTTAATCATTGTTTGGCGATCGCTAAATCTGACTAATAGGAAGTTACTGAATACCTCTGATTCCAAGATTAATTACCAAATTCTGTTAGTTGACATTTTTAGGGTAAAGTTAGCGATTCAAAATTAGCGATTCAAAATTAGCGATTCAAAATTAGCGATTCAAAATTAGCGATTCAAAATTAGCGATTCAAAATTAGCGATTCAAAATTAGCGATCGCATCGTTCACCGTAGGCATCACCCTACATCAAACTGACACTGGAACTCGCTTTTCTAAGCGATTTTTAAGTTCTAGATTCAGGTTATCACCACTGCGATGAGCTTCCCAGTTTCCAGAACCAAAGATACCTAAATCCCATGTTCCCTGCATGAAATCATCATTTTCGGATACAGTACCCTGATAATTTACTGGTGTTTGTTTGTGGAGCAAATATTTTTTAGTAAATTGCACCCGTCGGCCAATTACTTCACCACTTAACCGGGCTTCTCCCAGATAACTGTCGTCAAGGATATTACCAGTCAATGTATTACCAGATTGAATAAAAGTTGCTTCAAACCGAGTCGGGTTTCCCTCTTGCCAGTAAGTTCCCAACCACATACCACTCAAGTCTGCCATAAGTTAGGTTTTTAAACTGTTAATAAAATATAGCAATCAAACATGAACGTGCAAGCCCAAGAAACCAAAACGAAATTTAATCCATCAGGAGAAGAACACAACCTAAATCAAATCCCATCTTGCTAAACATTGCCGAAAATAGAAGTTGAAGACTCTTATCAAAATTTGAACATCAAGGGGAATTCTGATTATCTTAAACAAAGGTTACAATATATTCAGGGGATTATTCATGCCGTTATAAATTATTGTTCCAAATAATCTATCACTGTCTCCAGGTCTAACATTGCCTGATTGAATCTATTTAACATTGCTTCTGCTACTTCTGGGGGAGCATCAACTTTTGCTAGTTTTTCTCTTACTACAAAGTCCAGGGCTTCTACCCACAATGCTAAATTGGTGTGCTGGGCTGCTTTTAATAATCCCATATTTGTAAGCACTGCTAAATGAAACCCAAGCTGGTTTTGTCCACCGTATCCCATGTATCCGTTACTCAATTCTAATTTTTGGGGCGTGAATTCTACATATTGGTCAAAGGTAATTCCAGTAGGTTCTAATTTTGGTTGAGGTAATGGTGGTTGAGTCATAATGTTAAGCAGCTAGTAATTTTGACATTTGTAACATTCTATTATTCCAGTTCTCTAATTCCTTAGTAAATTGATTTTTAGTTTCTGTGTAACTCCAGGCTTCTACATTAAATAACCAACGAGTTAGAAATCTTCCTAAATTTGCTAACTCAAAAGCATGATCAAATTCTACATCAGGGGCAATCCACTCTATAAAATACATTGTCTCTTTAATCAGAGTTCTGACTACTTCATTATTATCATGATCTTCTGATAATCTCTGAATCTGTTTTAAGTGATTACTTAAATTATTTAACCTGATAGAAACATCATCCTTAATAAAACTTGCTTGGTTATAGGTTAAGTTAGTCATCCTAGAAACCCCATAATACTGCACAGAATGAAGGAAGAAATTTAATTATCCGTATTTATCTGCGGTCATCTGCGTACATCTGCGGTTAATTATTCTTGACATCTTATTCTATGCAACTTCATATTAATTTGGTATTATACTTAATCACTAAATATCCTAGTTTGGAAACAGCCGTTTTTAATACTCATCTTCTATAAGTATACAAATTGTAATTTTTGGTTGTTATATTCTCACCAAATTCATGTATGCTAAATATTAAAGTTTATCTCCATAAATGATGAGAACAAAGCTATGAAAATCCTTCATGGCACCTGGATACCTAACACAGAAACCGACTTTATTCAGTCAGGTTCATTTTATCTGTGGGTAGAAACGCCTGTACTAAAAAACAAACGCAATTCTAAACAACAGATTCATCCTGGACATCTCTCCAAAGATGAATTATTGCAATTTTTAGTTCAGGAATTAGGAATCAAAGAACCATTACCCATATTAAAAGAACGCATATCTGCTAAATATTTTGCGCTGCCAACCGCCGATAATCAACCTTTACCCTCACCAGAATTAATCAAGTATCTAGAAATAGAAACACCGGAAGAATACACAGAATTTGAATATTGGCAAGTAGATTGTTATCAAACATTAACTTCTCTTAAAGGTAATACACCAGGTATTAATATTATTAGACTGCTTAACGATATTCATTTTTTAGCCATCAATAATCTGAGCGAAATACAACTCGGTTCAGATTTATTATTTTGGTATCACTATACCCAATCATTTAAACAAATAATTCTCAAAGACCAATATATCCCGACTCTCAAATATCGCCAATTGGAATCTGCTCAAACCAAAAGTAAAACTAAAAAACCGATTCCAACTGCATTTGAAATTTATACTGGGTGGGAAATTATTTCTGAACAGTATGAAGCTAATATTCAGAAATATATTGAATATATGCCATTGATTTGTGTAGCTGGTTCAGCCACAAAGCATGAAAATATTGATTTTTTTGATGAAGAAACCCTATTACGCCACTTTTCTGAATCTATCCTCAATAACATAGTTAATCATACACCCTCAACCATTGCCTTTGATAAACAAATTACAGATTCCTTAGTTTACTATTGTTTTTATTCTCAACATCATAATCCCCGCACAGCGAATGTAACCTTAGAAGAATATAAACAATGGCAGACATGGAAAAGTAAGATTACTCGCTCCCAATCAGAATTACCTTTTTATCTGTGTTTTCAACTTAACTCTCCTCCTGCTGAACAAATAGACAACTGGGAAATGCAGTTTTTGGTGTCTAGTAAACAAGACCCTTCTTTAAAGTTAGCTTTGGCAGATTATTGGCCAATGAATAAAAAAGAAAAAACTAATATTCACAAACATTATGGTAATAACTTTGAAACTAATTTGTTGTTAAATTTAGGATATGCAGCACGGATGTATCCTCAATTATGGCAAGGATTAGAAACAGATACTCCTATAGGAATGAAATTAACATTAGAATCAGCATTTGCATTTTTACAAGAAAGTGCTTGGGTGTTAGAAGATGCAGGTTTTAAAGTAACTGTTCCTGCTTGGTATACTCCTGCTGGTCGTCGTCGTGCTAAACTGCGACTCAAAGCTTCCGGTAACAGTCGTTCTGCAACTAAGGGAGAAAACAAAAGTTATTTTGGTTTAAATTCTTTGGTGCAATATGAATATGAATTAGCAATTGGTGAGGAAGTTGTTACTAAACAAGAATGGGAACAATTAATTAATGCTAAAGCTCCCTTAGTGCATTTTCGCGGTCAATGGATGGAATTAGACCCAGATAAAATGCAGCAATTACTAGAATTTTGGCAATCTCATGGTGAGGAAAAACCAGAGATGTCTGTCTTGGAATTTCTACAACGGAATGCGGAAGCTGGGGAAGATTGGGATATTGAACATGATGAAATTTTGTCAGATATGATGGTGAAACTACAAGATAAAAGTAGATTAGAACCAATTTCTGACCAATTAAATTTGCAAGTAAGTCTGCGAGAATATCAAAAGCGTGGTGTTGCTTGGTTAGAATATTTGGAACGGTTGGGTTTAAATGGTTGTTTAGCAGATGATATGGGTTTAGGGAAGTCGGTACAGGTAATTGCTAGACTTGTTCAGGAGAGAGAGTCACTTCCTTTTGAGAGGGAGATAGGAACATCGGAAGATGAGAAAAACAAGAAGGATAAAGAAGATAGAGGAAATAAGAGATACCAGAAAGAGTCGCTTCCTGTTGAGGGTGAGATAGAAACAAGGGAAGATGGAAAAAAGAAGAAGGATAAAAAAGATAGAGGAAATGGGAGAGATGGAGAGAATATCAACCGTTCTCAAACATCTGTGTTACCGACGTTATTAATTGCACCTACATCTGTAGTTGGTAACTGGCAAAAGGAAATTGCTAAATTTGCACCTCATCTTCAGAGTATGGTACATCATGGGAGCGATCGCATCCAAACTGTTCCTGAATTCAAAACCGCTTGTCAACAACATGATGTAATCATTACCTCTTTTACCCTAGCTCGCAAAGATGAAAAACTATTGCAAAGTATTGAATGGCAAAGAATTGTTTTAGATGAAGCACAAAATATCAAAAATCCTAAAGCTGCACAAACCAAAGCTATTCTCAAACTGGCAGCTAAACACCGACTAGCTTTAACAGGAACTCCTGTTGAAAACCGTTTATTAGATTTATGGTCAATTTTTAATTTTCTAAATCCTGGTTACTTAGGTAAAGAAGCACAGTTTCGTAAATCTTTTGAAGTTCCGATTCAAAAAGATAACAACAAAGTAAAATCTACTACCCTGAAGAAATTAGTTGAACCTTTAATTTTACGGCGAGTCAAAACTGATAAATCTATTATTAACGATTTACCAGATAAAGTTGAACAAAAACTCTACACCAACTTAACTAAAGAACAAGCATCTTTATATGAAGTAGTCGTCAAAGATGTAGAAGAGAAATTACAAACAGCCGAAGGAATTCAACGCAAAGGTTTAATTCTTTCAACTTTGATGAAATTAAAGCAAATTTGTAATCATCCTGCTCAATTTTTACAAGATAACAGCGAATTTTCCACCGAACGTTCTCATAAACTTAGTCGCTTAGTAGAAATGGTAGATGAAGCTGTTTCTGAAGGTGAAAGTTTGCTAATATTTAGTCAATTTACAGAAGTGTGCGAACAAATTGAGAAACACATCAAACATAATTTACATTGTAACACTTACTATCTGCATGGTGGCACAAGTCGCCAACGTCGGGAACAGATGATTACTGAATTTCAAGACCCGGATACAGAAGCATCTGTGTTTATTCTGTCACTAAAAGCAGGTGGTGTAGGGATTACTTTAACTAAAGCTAATCACGTTTTTCATTTTGATAGATGGTGGAATCCAGCAGTTGAAAATCAAGCCACAGATAGAGCTTTTCGGATTGGACAGAAAAAGAATGTATTTGTGCATAAATTTGTGGCGATTGGTACTTTAGAAGAGAAAATAGACCAAATGATAGAAGATAAGAAAAAACTGTCTGCTGGGGTGGTAGGAAATGATGAATCTTGGTTAACAGAGTTAGATAACGAGGCATTTAAACAACTGATTACTTTAAATAAAAGTGCAATTTTGGAGTAAAATAAGTAGTGGTAAATAAATTGTATATTTAGGAGAGGCAACAGGGAATAAATAAGGAATATAGGCATTTTGGGTTTCAATCAATATGTTAAATTAATTTTGCTCAGGTACTTATTATGGCTAAATTTAGTCGGACATGGTGGGGCGATCGCTTTATTCAAGCATTAGAAAATTTTACTGATGATAGTCGCCTGCAAAGAGGTCGTTCCTATGCCAATAATGGTAAAGTTTTGAATTTTGAAATCGAACAAAATCATATCACTGCCAGAGTCAAAGGTTCAATTAATCCTTACTTTGGCGTGTATAAAGAACCGACTTACAATATTTCTATTGAAATTAAAGCGATCGCTAAAAGTAGTTGGAATGAAGCTATTGAGCAGCTATCATCCAAAGCTAGTATTGTTTCTAGATTGTTACTGAATGAAGTTCCAGAAAATATAGAAGATACTTTTCAGGAATTGGGATTACACTTATTACCTCATAGTAGTAAGGATTTTAAAACTAAATGTTCTTGTCCTGATTATGCTAACCCCTGTAAACACATTGCTGGAGTTTATTATTTAGTTGCTTCCCAATTAGATAATAACCCATTTCTATTATTTGAACTACGTGGTTTATCAAAACAGGAACTTCAGACTAAACTAGCTAATTCTAACTTAGGTAAAGCACTAGCACAGGAATTGAATACCCAAGAAATTAGTTTAGAGTCTTCTACTTCGTTTTATACCAAGCTAGAAAAACAATCTGTTAGTAAAAAGCCCAGTGTAAGGGAATTTTGGTTAGGTAAAAAGCGTTTACCTCAAACTATAGAAGTACCAACTTCTAGTGGTGTTTCCGCAATTCTTGTTAAGAAACAAGGAGATTTTCCGGCTTTTTGGCATAAAGATAATTCTTTTATTGAAACAATGGAGGAATTTTATCAACGGGTGAAAACGAAAAATCAAAGTTTAATTTAGGGCTTCTTCGGTACTTGTTACACTAAATCTAGTTTAAAAAACCTATGTATATTTAGTTTTGGAAAAACCTGGCAGTATGAGAAGGGAGCATCCCAAATGTGTAAATTTATTTTTATCTAAGGTCAAAATGATTTAAGACCTTGATATGATTGAACCGCAAAGGGCGCAAAGGACACAAAGGTAAGAGACTTACAAAGGTTTTTTAGTGTTGCTGCCGTTATTTTTTCAAAATTGGGATGCTCCCGTATGAGAAAGCTATTTTCACCTTTTGTTAAAATAAAATATAGCCGTAGACAGAGTAGTTAGGACATCAATTAATCATGAAACTATTACTACAAAAGAGTTTTACTCCTGACTTCTGACTTCTGCTATAACTTCCTGCTACCGTATAAATTTATGACTTATTTGGATTGTTGATTTTCGTGGTTTAGGTGGAATGCAATTTATTGGTAGTCCTAAACAACCTACTTTCACAGTCTGTCAATTAGTGAAGGGCGTATATCAACAGCAAAAATATCGTTTAGGAGATATAATTGTTTCTGGACTATTTCCCAATTTGCAACTTAAACTTGATGATGTTATGCCATGTTAGAAAACCAGGCGTTCCATAAATGCGAAGGGAAAGTGAATCAGCCAATTTATCCGGGAGTTCGGAGATTTTATAAAAATGTTAATCTCACGCAGGAGAAAGGTTTTGGGTAAGGATTCAGGATAGAAAAAATGATATTGTACCTCTGTTAAAATCTTTCTAAAATGCACATGAGCCAGAAGTAGTAAAGAGAACACTAATGAGACGAGTTGCTATAGCCCAAAATACCTTAGAAATTCTTGATGTCGGTAGCTATATATATCCTAATGGCAATCAAGTTGATATCGCTCGCGAATTACAATTATGAATCAGTACATTACCTTCTCCATGATAACGGGAGTCTTGGGGACATTCAGCCAGCGATCGCAACCAATCAAATTCTGTTTCTAATGCTTGCCAATTTATTATCCAATTGTTTGCATCTGGACAATAGGGAAAAGTCCAATTCATATCTTTATCCTCCATTTATCTAATAGTGGCTAATACCAATTCGCTACAATTTTGTTGCAGGAGCGAGCGTATATTGCCCCCGTTGGATGTTCATATCTTGCACCTCTGGTTACAAACCCAAATGATCTAAAAACGCCATAAGACCACCTTATTTTTATTGGTTTTAAAGAGTAAATTGTAAATTAGGGTGTTTGGGATTATACGGTGCAATGAAATTGCATCAATTTCTATTGGTGCAAGATATCAGTCAATCAATTTTGCATTTTGGATTGACGTTAGCGAAGCTTACGCAGCGCAGCGAGTATTTTGGATTATCCTTTCCTTTAAAGAAGAGGATTGAAGGCGAAAAAATTTGTATTTTTCTCCATAAATGGAGAGGACTGAAACCTTATTTTTAGATTTTAGACTTTGATTTCAATCTAAAATCCAAAATCTAAAATCTAAAATTTTTTTGGTCAAATTAACCTCCTGCCTTCTGCCTCCTGCCTCCTGCCTTCAGGCATGAACTAACTAAATAAATCCACATTTGGACCCAACAAATTAGGGATAATAGGACGGTTAAGCCAATGACTTTCAGATTGTAAAATAGTAGTCAAAAAGCTAGAACGCACATATTTATAACGTGCTGTTACCGTATCCCCTGGTTCAACTTTGATGTACAAACCTTCCATCAAACCACTTTGATCAGTTTGTTTGAGGGCAAGTTCTATATTTAATCCTTGTTGTTGACAAGCTTGGGCAAAATTTTCTAAATATGCCGGGGTTTGATAATGAGATTTAGCCAATAACCCCAACATTTGCTGGTAAGATTGCAGTTTGCCTGTAAACAACACAGGAACAGAAACCAGTGGTAATCCTGCTAATAGCTGCTGACGGCGTTTAGTGCTAAGAAATACTTGGGTTTCTAAGTCCAAGAGGTCGTATTCTAAAAAGTAGTGGGGTAAAGCATCGTAAAAAACTGTGTGCTTGGCATATAGCCATTCCCCAAACAGAATAAAACGACTACCTAAAACTTCCCAAAGTACACTAGCGTGGGTATGCGCCCATTGTTTAAACAGATTAAAATGCTTTTCCCTGCCTCCACCTGTTAAATAATGTCCCCGACTTTGCAGTCGTAGTTGTCCATCAGCTGTAAAACTGATAGCTGCATTTGCACCATCAACTTTTTCTTCAATGACTAGATGCTGTGGTTGGATATTTGCAAAAGGAATGCTATCCAGGTCTTCATCCCCAGGTTGCGATCGCGAACCCTGAATATGAGGGGTACGCGGATATTTATAAATTTGTGACATGACTTTTATACCTTGGTGACTACAATCAAAATCATTGCGTAGGGAATCTTCACGAATAGGTATGTTTAAAGGTTGCTACCATTCGCGATAAATGAGAATTTGATTGAGCCAAGGGATTACATAATCGTTACCTGAATTTGTGTAATGTTTATATTATCTAAGACTTCACAAGCTGAAGCTAGGTTTCCAGAATTTTACACACAAACTGGGAAGATATGGGAAGCTTTGGGGTATAAACAAAACCTACGCAAAATCCTATTCCTTGCGATCGCATGAACTTAACGAGTAATGCGGAGAATTTTATCCCTCTGTGGAGGACAATTTCCCCTTCCATCACAGTTACTGGTGGTGACATATAATTCACCATCTGTCCCCATAATTGCTTCTCGCAGCCTACCATATTGGCCTTGCAAATACACCTCATGACGTTCAATTTTTTGGGGAGATTGGGGGTTGAAAACAACGCGCTGCAAGTGTTGAGAACGAAGAGTGGCAATTATTAAGCTGCCTTTCCACTCTGGAAGAGAATTGCCTGTATAAATTACTGCACCACCAGGAGGTAAAGCTTCACGCCAAACAATGGACGGAGTAACCATTCCTTTCTTTGATTCACAACGGTAGATAGTAGGCCAGCCCAGGTTGTCTCCTGCTTTTGCTAAACTGAGTTCATCGTGACCTCTTCTTCCCAAATCCCCACTAGGTCCGTGGTCTGTTACCCATAGTGTTGATTTATCCAGCCAATCAAACCCTTGAGTGTTGGGAATCCCAGTGATATAAACAGGATTGTTAGCATAAGGATTATCTGGTGGCACTTGTCCGTCAGGAGTGACACGCAAAATTTTACCAGCAAGGCTATTAACGTCCTGGGAAATTTGCGGTTCTCTGGCATCACCAGTGCCAATGTAAAGCATTCCATCAGGTCCGAAGCGAATGCGCCCACCGTTATGAAATTGCGCTACGGGAATATTATCAACAATTACTTTATCCGGTGAAGCAGTAAGTCCGTTCTGAGATAGTCGCCATCGTTCCACACGATTAACTTGTGATCCATTTTTATCAGCTGTGTAGTAAATGTAAAAAAATCGGTTTTCGGCAAAGTTGGGATGGGTGGCAATACCGAGTAAACCATCTTCACCGCTTTCTGTAACATTAATAGTAGCTACTGGTTGGGGAATCAGTTGACCATTCCGTACCAGGCGAACTCGTCCCGGTCGTTCGGTAACTAACATATCTTGATTGGGGAGAAAAGCTATTCCCCAGGGAACTTCCAGACCTGTTACTACTTCTTCTACCCGTAGTTTTACCTGTCCTTGTGAACCGAAGCCATTTTCTACTAAGGTACAGGCTTGATTGTTAGTAGCTGTTTGTTGGCTGACTTGTTGGGCTGTTTGTGTTTGTTGATTGTTAGTGTTGGCGGACTCAGTTGTTGCTAAGTTGCAAGCTGAAATTCCTACTACAACCATGCCAAAAAGTAATTTTGCTGCCAGAGTTTTTGTCTGTTTCATGATTTTTTTGTCTACAAAATTGCTACCTGTATGGTCTTGGGAATGGCAATCAGCTGATGTCTACATTGGATAATCCAAAAACGTTAAGTTATTGTAGTCGCTGCATCTTGCTACTTGGTTTTATCTGAATTAAATACACAACAGTTTAATAAATTTATTTAGTTCTTTCAACAATAGACAATTACCTCTGGCTCATTCGTGAGAGGATTGTGTAATAAGAAATTTTCTCTTTTTTTCTCTTTGAAAGAGGAGACTTTAAACTTGAATGAAAAAATTGTCAATTACAGCACTTTTGGAGTAAATGAGGTACACCAATTTTAGAAGGTAGTTTTAAAACTTGAAGTTCAATCTACTGTACCTCATAAACCTTGAATTTGCTGTATCAATTAATATAGTCAATCAATCCCAAGAGCGGGTTAATGGATCAATGGGTATACTTTGATCAATCTCAATCACGGTGATTTTAGCATTCTCCACCACCGTATTTCCCATAATTGTGTTGTGCATTGCCTCAAACTTCGATTCTTCTTCAGCAATGCGTTCGTAGTGCAGAATGACATGGTAATGCTTGGCAATTGGTTCTCCAGAGTCTGAACGCTCTACTGTTTCCCAATCTATATTTTGTCTTTCTTCCGCTATTCGGCGATACTCATCAGCTAGTTGTTCTAAGGCAATGGCGATGGCGTGTTCTTTTGTTTGACCATAACATTGCCAATTCTGTCTGGTATCATCTAAAGACGATGACATCTGGCAAATGTACTGTCCATTTTCTTGAGGTTGTACTGTGATTGTAATACTTGCAGTAATGTCGTTGTTCAGTTCCGTCATAATATTAAATGTGCTTGAAAGGTGAGGTTTTAAACCTTGAATGAAACGAAACAATTGTCAATTAATCAAAGATTTCTAGTCTTTCGATAATAAACCATTCATGATACAAAATTGCCAGAAAGAAGTTTTCATTTTTCAGGCGGTCACACACTGCCATAAAGCCAGAAAAGAAGGGATCATCTTCATAGGTGGTATCCGATAAAAATAGTGTAAGTGATTTTTTATCTTCAGCCCAAATAGAACGGATTATGGAAATATTGGGGTGATGAGATTTATCTACAGGTAATAATACTGGATATCCATCAATTTCCATAAATTCCGGTTCTTCATATTGCAAAACCGATGACCAATCTTCAGGTCCTTCATGTTTTTCAATAATTCTATCCCACCTAACCAGTTTGATTTTTTCTAATGTTTCTGGTGATAAATCTGATAATTTCATATCTTTTACCAAATCAAAAACTGAAAGTGATTGCTGTTCTATCAAATTCTAAATTAATGTTACAAATTCTCATAAATCTTACTCATCATAACTTTTGCCAAGCCTGTACAAATGCAATACTACTTTCCCAATTGACTGTTTGGTTGAGCAAACACTGGGTGAATATATCCTTTATAGCTTTTAATTCCTGTGGTGTCAGAGTCAAAGCTAAACGATCTAAATAACTTGGTCGGTTTGCATTGGAAGTGAACAATCTATTGAGAAAAGCTGATGTAATGTGCATTAAAGTTGAACTTTGCTCCAGCACCACTTCCACTTTCAAACCTGCTACTTCAAAAGACGTTCGCAAATCCTCAGCGTTCCAATTCAGTATTGAGTCGGAAGAATTAGTATAAATTGCTTCCTCTGCTGCTACTAAGCGACCGTATAACTTAGCACCTAGCTTTTGCTCATCTAGCAAACGATAAAGTCTTTGTGTATGCCGTGGTACAGTCTCTGCCAGTACAATTCTTCCTGACTGGGGTAGGATTTGAGCTAAAATTTGAGCAGCAGCGTTTTTATCAGGCTCGTTGACTAACGCATTTCGACCAATTATATAATCAAAATTTACACCTAACGCTTGAGAAGCTAATACAGCAGGTAACTCTGTTATCTTTGCAGTAACTACTATTGGTCGTCTGATTTCTTCCAACGTCGCAGCTTGTTCACGTAAAGCTTGGGCATCGCTTTCACTGCGAACACAAGCATAAACTCCACCTTCTGGGACATGGCGGACTGCTTCCCAGGTCAGTAAACCAGTACCTGCATTGATGTCTAAAACGACATGATGACGCTGTAATTGAGCGATGGTGAAAATGCGATCGCGTACCGTCGCCAACTGTGTGCCTATTTGGGAAAGTGTGCGTTGCAGCCATCGTTCTGAAGCTGCATCTATATTGCTGTAGGTGAGGATTTCTATTGGCTCAATACCTAAGCCGGACACCATAGCTGCAAGTTGAGCTTCACGGCGACGTGCTACCTGTACGTTAATTTCTCCCTCAAAACCTTGGGTTGATGGTTGGTAAAATACCTGTCCTTGCAAACTGGCTGGCAGATATTGTTGCGCTACCCAATGGTCACGATAAGCGTGAGGATAAAGATAGCCCGCTCCATGCCCAAAACCTTTTTGATCACGATTGGCATCTTTGAGGTGGGTGGGAACTTCTGCTTCTCGTTCCTGTTCAACTGCTGCTAAAGCATCGAAGAAGCCCATGATACTGTTGGACTTAGGTGCAGTTGCTAAATAAAGGGCTGCTTGAGCTAAATGATAACGTCCTTCTGGCATTCCTACACGGTCAAATGCTTCTGCACAGGCATTTACTATCACCACAGCTTGGGGATCAGCTAGTCCCACATCTTCACTAGATAAAATCAACATCCGTCGGAAGATAAAGCGTGGGTCTTCGCCGGCGTAAACCATTTTTGCCAACCAGTATAATGCTGCATCTGGGTCAGAACCACGTAAGCTTTTAATGAAGGCACTGATAGTATCGAAATGAACATCACCTTCTTTGTCGTATAAAACGGCTCGTTGTTGAATGGATTCTTCTGCAACTGCTAATGTGATATGAATAACACCTCTGGTATTGGCTGATGTTGACTGTTGAGTTTTCGGGGTGAATGGTGAATCTTCAAAGGTTAATGGTGTTATTGACTGTTGAGTTTTAGCGGTGAATGGTGAATCTTCAATGGTTAATGGTGTTGTTTCTACAGCTAATTCCAAAGCATTTAACAATGAACGAGCATCGCCGTTAGCAACATTAATAAGATGAGCCAAAGCATCAGGGTCTATTTTGATTGCTAAGTTTCCATAACCACGCTGTTTATCATTTAATGTTTGTTCAACAACACGACATAAGTCTTGCTCGTTGAGTGGTTTTAGTTGAAAAATACGTGAACGACTGACGAGTGCTTTATTAACTTCAAAGTAAGGATTTTCTGTTGTTGCTCCGATTAAGATGACTGTACCATTTTCTACCCAAGGTAGTAGGGCATCTTGTTGGGATTTATTAAAACGATGAACTTCATCTACAAACAGAATTGTTTTTTGGTTGTGGTATTTGCGCTGTTCTTGGGCTGTTTCAATGGCTGCACGAATTTCTTTTACTCCAGAAAGTACGGCGTTAATGGCAATAAAATCAGCGCGGGTGGTGTTGGCAATTACACGGGCAAGTGTTGTTTTACCAGTTCCTGGTGGACCGTAAAAAATTAATGATGATAGTTGGTCTAAACTAATGGCACGTCGCAGGAGTCGTCCTTGTCCGATGATATGGTCTTGACCAATAAATTCATCTAGAGTTCGGGGACGCATTCGTGCTGCTAGTGGTGCTTCTGTTTCTGTTATTTGAATCAAATGTTGGTCAAATAAATCCATAAATTATGTGAAAATTTGGTCAAATAGGATCGCTATATCAAGAACCTAACTATGTTCCGATACGTGATAATCCTATAGTTTTATCTGTAGGTAATACAGGATGGCAGAGCAAAATTAATTGCACATAGTTATTGAAAACAAAAATCTCTGTATTCCTTACTTCCTGATCCTTCATGTTCCCTCTTTTAAATATGAAATTTATTTGGCACAACTACTTAATACCGATCTAACCGGAATTGATATGACTCCCGCTGTAGCAGCATAATAATTATTACTCTATTAAAGCAAAAAAATGTTTGATGTGGAAAACCTACATTTTATTCTCATAAATTTAAACTTGTTCTATCCAGAAATTCTCAAAATCCTGATTTTTATCTCTACTACTTTATATCAAATCATTGCTTGTTGGTTAGAAGACCGCACACCCCCACCAGGTCAAAGGGTGGATGTGGGAGGCTACTATTTACATTATGTTACTGCTGGTGAAGGTTCTCCAACTATTGTGGTAGACCACAGTTTAGGAGGAGTTGAAGGTTATTTATTACTGGAAGAATTAGCAAAAATCTCACGGGTTTGTATTTATGATCGGGCTGGTTTTGGTTGGAGTGATATTAGTCCCTATCCCCGTACCAGTAAGCAAATTGTAGCTGAACTTGAGCAAATGCTAACTTGTGCAGGGTTAGAACCGCCCTACATTTTGGTTGGTAATTCTTTTGGTAGTTATAATATGCGTCTTTATGCCCATCTTTTCCCCGAAAAAGTTATGGGAATGGTATTAACTGATGGTTTACATGAATCTGGGATGCTGCAAATGTCTTTTGCTCTTAAAGGACTACAATTATTTTTTATTTCTGGGTTTTTAATGTCTATTTTTGGTTCTAGTTTCGGGTTAATTAGAGTGATGAATAAAATCGGGGTGTTTGAATTGATTAAGCCAGAATTACGTAATTGTTCAGGTTCATCTTTGCAATTAGTTAAACGCTCCTTTTGTCGTCCTAAACATTGGCTGACTATGACGCAGGAAATTATGGGTTTGGCTGCTAGTGGTCGTCAATTACGCTGTGCAAATGATTTCAAAAATTTGCCTATTGTCAGTATTAAAGCCCAGTCATTTTTTAAACCTTCTCTCATGACTGCTTTTCTACCTTTGAAAGCAGCGAATAAATTACGCGAACGCATTCATTTAGAACTACTCAATTTGTCAACTAACTGCATTCAAATTAATGCGGAAAATAGCGGTCATTTTGTTTGGATTGATCAACCAGAAGTAATCATCAGCGCAGTGAAATTATTGTTGAAATAGTTATATCATTTGCAAAAATGCTTGCTGTTGGGGAAAGTGTTGATGAAAAGCTGCCACTGCTTGGTTCACACCATTTTCTAAGCGAATTTGTTCACCAATAAATTGAGCCTTCTGCCGCATTTGAGTATGATTAACTGCGGTAGTAATTGCCTGGGCTAATTTATCCACAGTTAAAGCAGGTTTAGGAATGGGTTCAGGACTAACACCCAACTGCCAAAGGCAATGTCCCCAAAAGGGTTGATCCCCAAAAAAGGGTATGATAATGGAAGGGACACCAGCCCGCAAAGCCGCCGCACTTGTTCCCGCCCCTCCATGATGTACAATTGCAGCCATCCGGGGAAATAACCAATCATGGGGAACAGATTCTATTTTGAACACGGTTTCTGGTAAGTCAGTTGCAGCAATTCCACCCGAACCAGTTACTAAAATTCCCCGTTGTTTTGTCTTTTTTAAGGCTGTTAGGGCAATTTCGGTCATTTGTTGCGGGTCACGCCCTGTCATGCTCCCAAATCCAATATATACCGGAGGTGATCCGGCGGCGATAAACTCTTGTAAATCTTGGGGTGGTGTCCAATTTGCAGGATGTTCTAAAAACCAATAGCCTGTAATATGTAATCTTTCTGACCAGGTGCTAGGTTTAGGTACTACCACTGGACTAAAACCGTAAAGATAAGGTACATTTACCTTTTGTAACCGCCCATATAATCTTTGCCAATTTGATAAAGGTGTTAGTTGCAAAGTCTTTTCTCGAAACTGGTTTACACCTTTACGGAATACCAAACCAAACCCTTCCAATAATATTGGATAGGTGAGGGAATTTAACCAACCACCTAACTTTAAGGTTTGGGGAAGGGAGGGAAAGGGCTAATCAAAGTTAGCACTTTGAGGCATTAACGCCGCTAAAATAAAGGGAATTTGCAGTTTCTGGGCAATATCAAATCCCCAAATGGTGTAAGCTGTACCAATAATTACATCACTATCCTGGCAATTCTGCCAAGAATCAGCCATTGCTTCTGCCAATAATGGCGCAACCATTTGAGCATATTTCTGAATCAATTTTACAGGATTACTGGCTTCTAGCATTTGCTGTCCTGCTTCTTGTGCCATTAATGCTTGCACATCTCCACCCATTGCGGCAAATTCTAACCCGTAGCTTTGCACCATTTCTTGAAACGGGTGATGGGTGACTAATTTTACACTATGTCCGGCTTGTTGCAATCCCAATCCTAAAGCAATTAATGGTTGCACGTCACCGCGAGAACCTGTAGTTAAAATTATGATTCGCATATTTTTTTTATATTTTTTAACGAACTAGACTGTTCGGTTCGGTTAATAATGCTAATTTAGACCGTACAGTTTGGTTTGTCAAGAGATTTTAGACTAGACTGTACAGTAACAGGACTTACGCAAAATATCTCTCAAACCCTCATTCCTCCGTGTTCTCTGTGCCTCTGTGGTTCGTTTATCCCATACAGGACTTACACAACTGGCACATTGGTAAGGTGCGTCAGATATCAAGAATCTGTTTATTTCAGGATTTATGCAGTCTGACGTACCCTACAACTAAGTAAGAATGTTAAATTTACCCAGTTATGCCAAAACAACCAGATCAAACCTCTGCCAAAGCCGAACAAATCCTGCAAGGAGCAATGCAAGAGTTTCTAAAAGGTGGTTACGCCGATACCAGTATGGCGCGGATTGCCAGTACAGCTAAGGTATCGAAGGAAACTCTTTATAACTATTTTGCAAATAAGGAAGCGTTGTTTGCTGCTATCGTAGAAAGAATTGCCAAGCAACAATTTGAGGATGTATTTTCTTCAGAACCGTTGCCAGCAGATCCCGCAGAATGTTTGCGTAAATTAGCACCTAAAAGTTTAACTGCGGAAAATCTCGACCCCACAAGGATGAATTTTTACCGTTTAATTGTGGCAGAGTCGGGACGGTTTCCCGATTTAGCGCGATTGTATATCAAAGAGTTTGAAAAACCAAATTTAGCAGCTTCTACAGAATATCTGCAAAATTGCCAGGAGTTGCGAAGTTCTGACCCGGAAGCAGTGGCTTGGATTATTGCTGGTACAATTAATTTTTATTATTTGATGATGGAATTATTACATGGTAAACATGAATTGACGATGACTAGCGATCGCCTAACTGAAGCTCTAATTGAGTTACTTTTTCCTAAAAGTGATCGACAATAAATTACAGTTCTAGTTATTAACCATGATTCATGAATAACACAGAAGTAATTGTAATTGGTAGCGGTATTGGCGGTTTGAGTTGTGCTGCACTGTTGGCACATTATGGAATTGATGTCACAGTAGTAGAAAGTCACTCCATCGCCGGTGGTGCTGCTCATGTTTTTGAACGCAACGGTTACAAATTTGAGTCTGGACCATCTTTATATTCTGGTTTATCTTATACCCCTTCCCCTAACCCCCTACGTCAAGTTTTAGATGCTATTGGGGAAGATTTACCTTGTGTTAATTACGATACTTGGGGTTGTTATTTACCAGAGGGAAATTTTGATACTCAAGTGGGTGCTGATCAGTTTTGTCAGGTGTTACAAAAACTACGGGGAGATAAAGCTGTAAGTGAATGGCGCAAACTCCAGGAAATTATGACACCATTGGGTAAGAGTGCGATCGCTCTCCCTCCGGCTGCGTTACGCTATGATTTAGGTGCAGTGTTAACAGTGGGTAAATTTGCCCCGGCTTTACTCCAACAAGCTGCTAATGTTATCAAATTAACAGGGTCTTTTTCTAACATTATTGATGGTGTGATCACAGATCCGTTTATTCGTAACTGGTTAGATTTACTTTGTTTTTTGTTATCAGGATTACCCGCAAATGGGACAATAGCCGCAGAAGTGGCGTTTATGTTTGCAGACTGGTATCGTCCTGGTGTGCAGTTAGATTATCCTATAGGTGGCAGTGGTGCGATAGTTAATGCTTTAGTCAGAGGTTTGACTAAAAATGGTGGTAAGTTAATTTTAAACGCCCATGTCGAGCAGGTTTTAGTAGAAAATAACCGTGCTGTGGGTGTACGTCTGCGGAATAGTCAGGAAATTAAAGCCAGTAAAGCTGTTGTTTCTAATGCTTCAGTATGGGATACTCTCAAACTTATTCCCCCTGGTGCTTTACCCAAATGGTATGTAGAAAAACAACAAAAAACACCTGAATGTGATAGTTTTATGCACTTACATTTAGGAATTGATGCCACGGGATTACCGGAAAATTTAGGTATTCATTATATAGTAGTTAATGATTGGGAAAAAGGCGTAAATGCGCCACAAAATGTAGTTTTAATATCTATTCCTTCCGTTTTAGATTCATCCTTAGCACCACCAGTAAAGCACGTTATTCATGTTTATACACCAGGAAATGAACCTTATCAAATTTGGCAAGGTTTAGAAAGAAATAGTGAAGAATATAAGTTATTAAAACAAGAACGTGCGGAAGTAATGTGGCAAGCTTTAGAAAGAATTATTCCTGATATTCGTTCTCGTTGTGAAGTCAGTTTGGTGGGTACTCCCCTCACTCATGGGCGTTTTTTACGTCGTCATCATGGTAGTTATGGACCTGGGATAGTTGCAGGAAAGGGTTTATTTCCTGGTGCGACTACTCCTTTATCGGGGTTGTTGTGTTGTGGAGATTCGACTTTTCCCGGAATAGGTTTACCTGCGGTGGCCGCAAGTGGGATGATGGCTGCAAATACTATTGTTCCGGTGCAGCAACATTTACAATTACTTAATGATATTGGGTAATTGGTGACTGGTGATTGGTGATTGGTAATTGGTAATTGGTAATTATTAACCAACAACTTACATCGTAAATGATTACCTAGACTCGATATGCTTGTAAGCAAGCTATTAGTAATCAGTAAATGGCTACGCTAACAACTTTTTTTCATTTAGATAATTAGTGTTATTCAGTTGTTGGTAAGATAACTGATGCTATAATTTAATCTGTGTTTTAATCTCTTTGAGGTCATAAATTATGATACAAACACAGAATATAAAAGGTTTAATTTTTAGAGAAGCTGAAAATAATAATATCAGAGCAATTGTTGATATTCATAATTCTAATGTTCGCGGTGAAAATGGCACAAATGAAAATGGTTTTTTATTGGCTAAAATCTCTGAAGAAGAGGTGTTAAATAATTTAAACAATTCAACTCAATATTTCGTTGCTGTTAATGAAAGTGATGATATTGTTGGATATTTATCTGTATCAAAACCAAAAATTACCGATGAATTTTTAAATCAAATAGTTTGGGAAGATAATGATTCTAAAAACAAAATTATCAATCACCAAGAACAGCACCTTTATATTCAAGTATTAGCAACTAAGCAAGAATATATGGGTAAAGGAATCGCTCAGTTTATGTATAAATCACTATATGAAAACTTTCCTCAGACATTGTTCTCATCTTTTATTGTGACAAAACCTATTTTTAATCAGCGTTCCCTTATTTTTCATAAAAAACAAGGTTTTAGACACATAGGAACTTTTCAATCCCCTCAATTAATGGATTTGCAAAATTATGAGAGTATTTTAATGTTTAAAGATATTGGATAATTATATCATTGATACAGTGAAATTGTATACAGCAGAATTCAGGAGTCAGGAGTCAGGAGTCAGGAGTAAAACTGGCTGATTGCGATGATTTTTGATGGTGATAATACCGAAATCATTGAGTTAAAAGTTCCCCAAGATTTATATTTTGTGATTGTGGATCTTGCTGCTGCTAAAAATACTCAGGTTATTTTGAGTAAATTAAATGAATGTTATCCTTTTGCTGAGAACAAATTACAAAAGAATGTGCAACAGTTTTTGGGTAAAATTAGTTATGAAATTACCCAAGCTGCAATTGAGGCTTTACAAACAGGTGATGCTGAAAAAATCTGTATGCTGATGAAATAAGCACAGGCAAATTTTGATCAATATCTGATTCCTGCTTGTAGGGAAGAGTTGACTGCTCCTGTACTTCATCAACTGTTGAATTATTCACCAATTCAAGAGTATATTTATGGTGGTAAGGGTGTAGGTTCTCAAGGTGATGGAACAGCGCAGTTTATTGTAAAAAATAAGGAATGTCAAGATAAAATTATAGATATAATTAATCGTGACTTTCCACAAATGCAATGTTTAAAGTTGACAATTTATAGAAGGGAATAGGGAACAGAAAAGCTAAATTTCTCTTAGTATATGACTATGATGTGAAAATTTGTATTTCATTTACTCTAAAAATACTGTATACTAAGAGAGCATACTATTCTGAAAAAAATAACCGCAGCAAGCATAAAAAATCTCTTAAACTCTCTTCCCTTTGTGTCCTTTGCGACCTTTGCGGTTCAATCATATTAATCTTTTGGTATATTATTTCCATAGATATAGATAAAAATAGAAATAAATAAATTGACACATTTGGGATGCTCTCGTATGCTGATAAATAAAATTAAAAAAGCTGTAATTCCTGCTGCTGGATTTGGTACTAGATTATTTCCAGCTACAAAAGTTGTAAAAAAAGAACTTTTCCCAATTATTGATCAAGATGGTAGGGCTAAACCTGTGATTTTGGCAATTGTGGAAGAAGCGATCAATGCGGGAATTTCTGAAGTCGGGATAGTGGTTCAACCAGATGATAGAGAAATATTTACGGAGTTGTTTAAATCTCCACCAAAACCCGAATTATTCGCTAAACTTTCACCAGAAAATCAAGCATATAGTCAATATTTACAAGAGTTAGGAAGTAAAATTACAATCTTAACTCAAACAGAACAGGAAGGTTATGGACAAGCTGTTTTTTGTGCTAAAGATTGGGTGGGGAATGAGCCTTTTTTGTTGATGTTAGGGGATCATGTTTATAGGTCAGATATAGAAATATCTTGTGCTAGACAAATATTAGATATTTATGCAAACGTTAATCATAGTGTGATGGGTTTGACGACAATGCCAGCAGAAATTATTCATAAAGCTGGGTGTGTTGCTGGTGTTTGGAATGATGATCAATCTTTGCTTTCTTTAACCGAAATTTATGAAAAACCCAGTGTTGAATATGCACGGGAGAATTTGCGGGTTGAGGGGATGGGAGAGGATGAGTTTTTATGTGTGTTTGGGTTATATTTACTGACACCGCAGATATTTGATTTTTTGGCAGAAAGTATCAATCAAAATTTACGAGAACGGGGTGAATTTCAGTTAACTTCTTGTTTGGAGAAATTGCGTCAACGGGAGGGAATGACGGGGTATGTTGTGAAAGGGAAGTGTTTTGATACGGGTTTACCTGATGCTTATCGTCAGAGTATGATTGATTTTAGATTATAATTGTTAGTGTGAGGGTGGCGATCGCTAACTGAAAATCCCCAAGTTCCTAAGTTCCTAAATAATTAATTATTCCCCAGCAGATTGTATAATTGTTGTGTACAATTTGTCATTTACTCGAAAATCAGCTTGCTCAATTAGTTGATCCATCAAAATTTTCATTTCATTATAAACGGCTGTGGGAATAACAATCCCAGTGTAAAGTTCTTGCAGTAAATCTAGCTGATTAATGGCTGCTAAATTAGTAATTGGTGATGTATCACTAACAATAATCATAATAACCCCATTGATTCTAGGGTTTTTACATCTGATTCAAAATCCTCTACATCATAATTAATACAAAGTCCCCGTAAGGCAAGTTGATGTTGAAATTCAATTACTGTTAGTCCAGTCCAAGCACGAACTTTACCACTACTGATTTTTCCCTGTTTATAAAGCATGATAGCGATTTCTAATTTTAGTTCCTCTTCTGTCATTTTGCTGGCGCGAAGAATATCATCAGGTATTAAGACACTCATAATCAATTTTGTAGTTGTAATTTATATAATTTTAGGATAATTCATGGGGTATTCGGGAGGCGATCGCTATAAATTTTCGTCTAATAGCAATTTCATATAGATGCAACAAATAATTTTTTCTTTCGTTCAGCAGCAAAAGCAAGACAAGCCTTAATATCTTCAGATGTCAGTTCTGAAAAGTCTTCAAGAATTTCTGCTTCTGTCATTCCACCTGCTAAATATTCAAGAATATCATACACAGTGATACGCATTCCACGAATACAAGGTTTACCACTACGTTTTCCAGGTTCAATGGTAATAATATCTTGATAATTCATAATTTCGCCTTCTTTTTGATCTTTAGTCTATATCATTTTATGGTAATTCATGGGATGGTAGATTGATAGTAGGGTAGTGATCGCTTATTGAGAGAGAAAGTAAGAAAAGGGCGATCGCATTAAGAGACTGTTGGAGGCGATCGCTTGTTGAGAGAAAAAGGGCGATCGCAACTTCTAACTAATAACCTCGTTTTTTACGACATACAGAACAGAAAAGCTGAGTATTATCCCTAATTTTCTTACCACATAAACAAGTTCTAGCTGGAGAAGAATAATTAAAAACTTTTGGGACTTTGATTTGTGTGCTTAAATTATTATTTTTCTTACAAGCAGAACATTGTATCTCTCCCGCTTTCCTGATTGTTTTCCCACATAAACAAGTTCTAGCTGGAGAAGAATAGTTAAACATTTTTGGCATTTTCATTTGTGTGCTTAAATTCCTATTTTTCCTACAAGCAGAACATTGTATCTCTCCTGCTTTTCTAATTGTTTTACCACATAAACATTTGTATGTCATGCTGATCACCTCATTTACTGTTTAATTATGTGATTACTTATCTAGTATGCTATTAATATACTCTGAGTATTTATAGTGAAATTACTAGACTATTTAAACAAATTTGTTCTAAGTAAGCATCGGAATTTACTTACATCTTAGATGAGATAATTTCTTGGCAACTTCTCTATAGTTCATCTGACAGATATACAGCAGTTTCTATCAAAGTTAGTAAATTTTTGTCCACAGATTGTAGGTTGTGAGAAAGTTCTTTACCTACATCTTCATACATTTTAAAAACTACTTTTAAGGCATCTTAAACATGGTTCATTATAATTTAGGTAATTTCAGATTGAGTGACCAAAGTTTATTCAAATAGATTAAGCTGTACAGCATCATAACTTTCATCTCCTTCAGAACCATAAAAAAGAACTAAGCGTTCCGCCTCATATCTCTGTCTTAGATCCTCTAAACCTTGAGGATTAGCTCTACGAATTCCTGGATCTCCAATAAAACACTCGAAATGCTCTTGATAAAAAGCAGCCATTGTTTTGCTGGTAAGCTCATGAGGATTACATTCTCTTGATGCAAGGATTTCTGTTGCAGGAACAACTACGATACCGGATTGTTGGGAGTAAAGGAAAACAAAAGAAGCAGGGGAAAAATCTAACATTTTCTTGCATTGGTCTTTAAGAATAGCAAACTCTCTTTTGGTAAAAGTATGGCTTGGCTCAACAAGTTTGGACTGAACCAAGAAGCCCTTTCTAATGTGAAAACCATCCATTGAAAGTTCTAACGCTGCCATAAAATCAGCACCAAATATACTTTCCTGACTTCTTCCACCTCTATCCGTTAAAGTTTTAACAGTCCATTTTATCCCTGCTATACGTTTGTTATTCAGTACACTTTCCATCTTTCCCAGTAATCTATCTGTAAGGGCTGGTTCTTGCTCAACTCTGCCATCACGGAAAGCTTCTAGTGTTTCACGTTCTACTTGAGCTATTTTTTTCACTAGGCTCTTAACAAGTTTTTTGTTATTAAACATTGTAAGTTATGTAATAAAATCACTGTTAATTGTATTGCTATCTCATGTCTATGAAAACATTTTGCTGACATTAATCAGGACGAGAATTAATTACACCTTCATTTTCCCAATATTTAACAAGTTCTGCTCCAGTTTTGGGTAAATTATCTACAACTTTTTTGGTAGATAAAATATGTAAAATATATTCAGATAACGGTAAATTCAGTTGAGAAGCTTCGGCGTGAAGTTCGGTTTCTAGTTCGGGTGGTAGGTTGAGGTTAATACTCATTTTGTGCTAATTCTATTGAATGGAATTTCACTTGATTCCTACAGTACATTATATCAAGGCGGCATATCCCGTAAAAAGTATAAATTTACGTATTATAGATTTTTGTCATAAAATAGATAAAAGCTCAACTCTAACTCCTTACTCATGAGTCTCCATCCCCTCTTAAAAATTGATATTTCTGAACTCAGCATTGCAGAACGTATCCAACTAGCTGAAGATTTATGGGACAGCATCTTAGAACACCAAGAAGAACTTCCTTTGAGTCCGGCGCAACAACAGGAACTAGATAGACGATTAGAAAATTATCAAAAAAACCCTACAAATGGTTCTACTTGGGAAGATGTTAAAAAACGCTTTAGTTAACTACACCCAATCAAAAGTCTTACTAACAGCCTTCTTCCAAAGCCGATAACAACCTTCCCTCTCCACCTCATCCATCTTCGCTTCCCAAGTCTGATCTAAAAGCCAATTCTCAGACAACTCCTCCAAACTCCCCCAGAAACCAGTCGCCAACCCAGCAGCATAAGCCGCCCCTAACGCTGTAGTTTCTGCTACCTGCGGACGAATCACAGGCACACCTAACACATCACTTTGAAACTGCATCAGCAGGTTGTTGTACACCATCCCACCATCTACCTTCAAAGCAGTTAAATTTACCTGCGCGTCTTCTTTCATCGCCTCCAAAACTTCACGAGTCTGCCATGCTGTAGCTTCCAACACCGCACGGGCAATATGACCTTTATTTGTGTAGCGAGTCATCCCCACAATTACACCCCTAGCATCATTGCGCCAATAGGGAGCAAATAACCCAGAAAAAGCCGGGACAAAATAAACACCACCGTTATCTGTAACTGTACTGGCTAATACTTCTACCTCTGCACTGGTTTGAATTAATCCCAAATTGTCACGCAACCATTGAACCAAAGCACCGGCGATCGCAATACTCCCCTCTAAAGCATAAACCGCCGCAGCATCTCCCAATTTGTAAGCTACGGTTGTCAATAAACCATGTTGGGAAAATACGGGTTGTTCACCTGTATTCAATAACATAAAACAACCAGTACCATAGGTATTTTTAGCATCACCTACCTGAAAACAAGTTTGTCCCATTAATGCAGCTTGTTGATCTCCTAAGTCAGCAGCTATGGGAACTCCTGCCAAAATACCCGTAGCTTGACCATAAATAGCTGAGGAAGGGCGAATTTCTGGTAACATTTGCCGGGGAATACCCATAATTTCTAATATTTCCCCTTCCCAGTCCAGAGTTTTCAAGTTCATCAACAAGGTACGACTAGCATTTGTGACATCGGTGATATGTAAACCCCCTGCTGTACCACCTGTTAAATGCCAAATCAAAAAAGTGTCAATTGTGCCAAAAATAGCATCACCATTTGCGGCTGCGGCTTTTAATTCTGGTATATTTTCTAGCAACCATTTTATTCTCGGTGCGCTGAAGTAGGTAGCAATTGGTAAACCAGTGATAGGGCGAAAATAGTCTATTCCCAAATCTTTGACTAATTGATTACAGATATAGTCAGTTCTGGTATCTTGCCAAACAATGGCGTTATAGTAAGGTTTGCCTGTGTGTTTATTCCAAACTACGATAGTTTCCCGTTGATTGGTAATGCCAACGGCTGTGATTTCAGCCACAGTAATATTACTTTTATTTAAGGCATCTTTAATTACAGTTTGAGTACATGACCAAATTTCCAGAGGATCATGTTCTACCCAACCCGGTTGGGGGTAAATTTGCTGATGTTCTTTTTGGGCGCAGTCAACAATTTTACCTTGTTTATCAAAAATCATGAAGCGGGTGCTAGTTGTTCCTTGATCAATGGCTGCTACGTATTTGGTCATGTTGTTTGTTGCTGGACTGAGGTTTTCAACCTTGCATGAAACTATTATCAATTGAGATTTTCTCAAGGGGTGATTTTTCCCACACCCTATACCAAGTTTCTACTTTAGGTTAAGTAAGTCGGCTTGAAAAAACTGAGGTATGTTACAAAATGTAAATTCCCTAAAAGTCTCTTCCCTCTTGCCTTTTTTGCCATAACGATAAATTTTAACGCCTAACTACTTATATCTATCAGGTTATCTTTCACAATATCAGACTCAATCGCTGTAATCCTTATCTGGCAAGGTGTTTAGTCGGTTATTTGACTGGAATTAGTCGTTTATCTGTGAAGGTTTGTTGTCTGATATTTTTGATATGGCAACTTGATATTATTTTGATATAAAAGTAGTATTAAAATGGGTTATAAATACACCCACTTACACATAAGTTAATTTGATATAAAAGTGATATCAGACTGGTATTAAATACTGTTATAGTGGTAGGGATAACCTACTATAAAGATATTGATAATGACTACAGCTTATATGCCACGACAGAAACGACCTACAACAGCAAGGTCAATCAGACTTATAGAAGAAATAGCCACAGCAGTTGATAATTATGCCGACGATCAACTTATTAGTTCTAATGCTGCTGTAAATAAATTATTGCGAGATAGGTTAGCCGACTTGGGTTATATGCCAGAAACAGATAAAGCCAGTTAGTTAACAAGAAAGGCAGAGGGCAGGAGGCAGAGGGAGCAACGCGAAAATGTGAGATCGGGGTTAAATTCGCAATTACATAACTCCATTCTCAATAAAATCCAGTTTTTCCGTTGCGATGCCTTGGGAGCATCCCAATTTTACAAAAATAACCACAGCAACACCAAAAACTCTCTTCTTCTTTCTTACCTTTGTGTCCTTCGCGTCTATGCCTTCGGCACGCTTTGCGAACGTGGTTCGTTCATTTGAGGTCTTAACCTCAGAGAAAAAATAAACTTACACATTTGGGATGCTCCCGATACCTTCGGCGGGCGTAGCCATCGCATCTTAAAATAGGCTATTTACGTACCTGGTTTCTGCACATCACTTTCATCGCGTTGCTCCCGACGACAGTTGTTGCAAAATGGGGAAACAGTACCAAGTATGTTGCTTATGTCAGATATATATGATATAATAGATGACATATAGAAGATAAGCGACATACATAACATATAAGGACAAAATACAAAAAAAGATGCAAAATAGGTTAAGCAGCGTATCTATATCAGCTATGTCAGAAAACCTAGATGAAAAAATGGTTAGCTACCGTGTATTTTTACCGGAACAGTTAAGAACAGAATTTAAAGTGTGTTGCGCTAGAGACAATACAAATATGAGTGAAAAAACACGGGAACTTGTCGAGAAATACATTCAAGAACGTCAACAAAAGGGAGGCTAACCCATATCGGGCGCAATGCGATTGGCTACGCCAGTGTCGTAGGCGATTGGCTACGCCAGTGCCGGAGGCAATCGCCCAACTAACCACCAATCCCAAAAACTAAAACAGAGGCGTTATGACCACACCACAGCCAGTGGATACAGACACCAGGCTCAACCAGCTTGAGGATGAATTTGAGACAGTTAAGCAGCTTTTGATATCAGCCGCTTCCTATGCTGAATCAGCTGATAAACGGATTGACAGATTATCTGAAAGGCAAGATATTACCCAACGACAGCTTGATGGTTTAGCCGTAACTGTTCAAGTCATGGGTGAAACAGTTCAATCTATGGGTGAAAAAGTTGATAATTTTGTCACCAAGGTAGATGACTCTTTAGACCGCTTAACCCGCAAAATTGATGATTTTGTGGAAACCACCACAGCACGTAACGCTGTAGTAAATAATGTTGTCCTTGAATTACGGGACTCTCAGCAGTCTATTAATGCGTCGTTGGTAAGAATGGAGTCCATGATCTTGCAGCTGCACAAACCAAATAACAGTAACGAAGCTGGTAGTTAGGGATGGGATTGCAAGATAGGTTACGCCAAACTGCGCTATCGCCAGTGTTTGAAGCGCGATAGCGTATCCCTTACTTGACTGAAGGAAAGAGATAGCGCGACCTAGTAATCGCAAATTGAGCAAATTAGTGTAAAATAATTTCAATAGCAAAACCCGGTTAGCCGTGGAAAGTGAACCGGGAGTTGCATTTAAATAATTCACTCACCATTTAGGGCGAGTCGTTTTGTTTCAACCCCATTGAAAAAGGTCGCTATCTATAACTCCATTCGCAAAAGTAGCTATCCATAACTCTATAACTCTATTTGCAAAGGCTGCTATCTATAACTCTATTCACAAAGGTTGCTATCTATGACTACATTAACAGCTCTCGACCCAATTGATCAACAAATTTGTGACCAAATTCAGAAACAAGCGCAAGAAATGACTCGCGTCTTCATCCAGTTGTGTCAAACCGTCTACTTTGCGAAACTGACGTGCAAGCGTACTGAGTTGAAGACCATTCAAGAATCATTAGAGTGGACAGGAACTACGGCAACCTCCTATGCTAAGGTAGGCGAGTTCATAGCGGACATCGAACCTAGCAATCTAGATTTACTCGATTGCAACACAATCAAAGCTTTGTGCTACGAGAAGTTTCAACCAATATTAGAACGCCTAAAATCAGAACGTCTCACAGTAGCAGAAGTTCGCCAGGAAATGACGCAAATAAATAAGTCGCTGAAAAAAGAGAAGCCACCGCAGCGATTATTGGAGTGGAAGAGAGAGAAGACTGGTGAGGGAACGTTAATTATTCGTTTGCAAGATGTGGAAGCAGGTTTAGAATTTGAAAGCAGGTTCAAAGCCTCCTGTCTCCCGTTGCCATTGTTCATTAGGAATTTACTCAGACAACAGCCAGTGCAACCGGATATTGCTTGGCAAGCAGCCCCAGAAGAATCAACCGCACAGATGGAAGAAAAATCAGTAAAAGCAGAGGAAATCGCAGAAATCGAGAATAATATCTATGGAGAGAGTCCCTTTCACAAACAGGGGAACAATCAGGATGCGATGCCTACGCCCAACGTAGGTCCTGCGGACAGGCTACGCCAACGCGTAGCGTCTGGCAGGGAAGGCATCGCACCGAAAATAAGCTGTTAAACCTTTAAAAAAGCATATTGACGCTTTTTCCCAACAATCAAAAATATGCAAGTTAAATTTCCTTCAGCTTACCTAGAGCTTGCTGATAGCGGAGTGTGGCGTAAGCCATATAAACATGAAAAGATTACAGGTGTGATGATACTGAAAAATCCTTCTCAGAAACGCCAAACCAAATATTTAATACTAAAGAAATCACGGATAAATTTTCTGAGAGGAAACCATGAATCAAAGTTTAGCAGTGACACTGGGAGAATTACAAACAGAAATATATTGGCTACATGATGCTGAGAAATTTAGAGAATTGGCGATCGCTGCATCTCACATTTACAGCACTTTTGGAGTAAATGAGGTACACCAATTTTAGAAGGTAGTTTGTAAGCATTCAGCTATCAGTAATCAGTAATCAGCTAATAATAGCAAAAGCGAAGATTGAGAATTATTAATTTTAAAAAAGTGACACAATCGAGTTACACACTGCTGATTTTTTCACCTTTCTTTTTATTTCAATCTTTAAAGCGGATGGCTGATAGCTGACGGCTGAATACTTACGATAGTTTTAAAACTTAAACTTCGATGTTTACTGTACCTCATAAACATTGAATATGCTGTATATACTTCTAATTATTCGCTTAATTTGCTTCTAATTGTTGCCTAACCCATGCACGAAATAGTCTCATCGTCGCATTTCTACCATTAGTTTTACTTAACATCAAATATTGAGGTATTACTTGAGAAATCGCTAAGTTAGGAAAAATAGAACTGGTAGTTGATTCTACATACTTACCATTTACCAGCACATTAATTTCTAATTTTCTTCCATTCCATCGCCATAGTTCTGGTACTTTCAAAGCTTGATAATTATTGAAACGAGTACGGGAAGTAATATCAACTTCAATTGCTAAATCTGGAGGTGGATCAATTCCTAAATCTATTCTATCTTTCCCTCTGACTCTAGCTTCATTCTCGATGTAGAAACAATCATCAGGTTCTACCCCTGCGTCCATGCTCTCCTGATCAAAAGTCGTAGACCCCAAACTCCAGAATTCCCAATTAATTTCCTCTAATAAAGCTTTTACTAAGTCCCCAATAATTACTTTAGCTACTTCATGCGCTGGTAATGGAGCCATTATTTCTAGCACCCCTTGACAGTACCCTATTTTATAATTGCGGTTGTCTCCTAATTCTGCTAAAATACGTTTGTATGTAGACCAGGAGATATTTTTAATTAACAACTGATGACCGGGTTTAACAATTAGTTGGTTGAGTTCAAGCAACATACTCATTTTTTACCTCTTTTTCACCTAACTTAGCCCAATCAGTATTTTTTTATTATATTTCATTATCGAATTTTTGTAGTATTTGACTAAAACCTCTGGTCAAATAATAGGTTGTAATTTAACAGAACAGGATCTACGCATAGCCTACGAAAAATAAAAAATATGGGTTTGAGATTGCTTAATATTGCTCGCGATGACGAAAGAAAATACGTTAATTTTTGATGAGTCCTAAAAATCCTCATAACACACGCGCTATTGAGGGGGCTACGTCATTGAGGGAACAAACTGCCATAATAATTTGTATATAATGAGAGTTAAATATTGAAATATTGCGGATCACTACCAATCACCAAATTATGACACAAACACTCCAAGCAAGAGATATTGATTTACGCTACTTAATTGATAATTTTGGCATTGAATTAGTTTTACATGGACAATTCTTCCCAGAATGGCAAGAGGAATTACCAGAAATTACGGATTTAGATAAACAACTTTTAGACAAAGTAAAAGCTGGTTATTTGAATCTTCTCAATTATCCCCCATTGCTAGAAGATGTTGTCCGCATGGCAATTGTAGATCCGATACTTTTTATCGGTGATTTTTACTTATCTCCCTTTTACGTAAAATCAGAAGAATCTATAGATATTGCCGTACCAGATGAAGACGTAATCATCAAAGGTAGAATGGATATTTTAGTTTTAAAAGAGCAATTCTGGGTGATGATTATTGAATCGAAAAAATCTTCTTTTTCTATTGAAGAAGGACTTGCACAAATTCTTTATTATATGTTAGGTAATCCCTATCCTGATAAACCCAGTTTTGGGATGATTGCCACAGGTAGCGAGTTTATTTTTGTGAAATTAGTAAAAGGAAACCCACCCCGTTATGCTTTATCAAAAGGGTTTTTAATGCGTAATCCTGGAAATGAATTATATGATGTGCTGCGTATTTTCAAGCATTTAACTCAATTGGTGAATGCTTGAATTTTTCCAATGAAATTCCTAAAATTAAAAAGTCTGAATCCTTGCTATTATTTTGCATGACTACTTATCAAGCAACGATAGCTGTCCTTCAGGAACATTACCCCTACCCCCAAGATGGTAATTAAGGCGGCATGATGAACACACCGAGATCAGGTTCTAAAACTTGCTTGAGTCTGGTTTACCTGGCCATAAGTAGGTAAGCGTTAAAAATTGTTGTTATGGAAAGGTAGTCCCTATGAAAAAATTTCATAGCCAAGGATGAAAGTGGTCTTTGAACCTACCTATTTGCCATACCCAACCCACACTTTCAAGTCAGGAGGGAAGAGGTTTTTAGAAATTTTACATTTTTGTACTTGCTTTGGTTTTTTCGTGCCGACTTACTTAACACCACTTAGTGGTTTTCATTACTCCACCAGCTTGATTAAAAATAGCAATAATTTTAGTCACAATTTTTCTTAAATTCTTGGTTTAAAGGTTACGATAGTAGTGACAGCAGTTTCCAATGTGATGAAGTACAAATTAAAATCACAAAGCCTTACAGTAAAAGGATTCACAAGTTGATGGCTGACTGCTGAAAACTGAAAGCTGCTGTAAAAGTAAATAATTTCCAGGTGTTATTTTTTAGTAAAATCCTAGATTCTATTATAGCATTTTTTGTAAAGCATTTTTTGGTCACCAAATCTCTAACTTTAGGCATTTTTTAACAATAAAATTATGAATAATTTTACCATTGCTGGCAATATAATAGACGTTCTCCACCGTCGTATTTTTCCAGGTACTGTTCACATTCAAGATGGAAGCATTCAAACCATAATCCCTGACCAGGGGCAATATTCACAGTACATTCTTCCCGGTTTTGTTGATGCCCATATTCATATTGAAAGTTCCATGCTTGTACCGACTGAATTCGCAAGATTAGCAACGGTGCATGGTACGGTCGCCACTGTTTCTGACCCCCACGAAATCGCTAATGTTCTGGGTTTAAAGGGTATCCGCTTCATGGTCAATAATGCCCTACAAACTCCCCTAAAAATCGCTTTTGGTTTTCCTGCCTGTGTTCCTGCCACTACTTTTGAAACTGCCGGGGCAACCCTGACGGTAAACGATTTCCATCAACTGTTTAAATATGGTGTTTCTTATTTAAGTGAGGTGATGAATGTACCGGGGGTGTTGGCTGATAGTCCAGAAATAATGGACAAAATTCATTTAGCGCAAAGTTTGGGAATCCCCATTGATGGTCATGCACCGGGGTTAGTGGGTACGGGTTTACGTAAATATGCAGAAGCAAAAATCACTACAGACCATGAATGTTCTTTCTTGAGTGAGGCTTTGGAGAAAATAGCATTGGGGATGAAGATTCAGATTCGGGAGGGTTCAGCGGCTAAAAATTTTGATGCCCTGCACAGTTTAATTGATGTCCACCCAGAACGGTGTATGTTTTGCAGTGATGATAAACACCCTGATGATTTAGTTACTGGACACATTAATCTCTTGGTAAAACGGGCAGTGGCTTTAGGTCACGATGTTATGAATGTGTTGCAAGTTGCCTGTGTAAACCCTGTCAAACATTACAATCTTGATGTGGGACTGCTGCAAGTTGGGGACAGTGCAGATTTGATTGTTGTTGATAATTTACAAGATTTTACGGTGTTGGCTACCTATTGTCAGGGTGTGTTAACAGCCAAGTCAGGGTCAACTTTGTTACCGTTTGTTCCAGTTAAACCCATTAATAATTTTAATACTGCTGCAAAAACACCGGGGGATTTTGAAATAACTGCCAAGGGTTCAACAGTCAGAGTGATTACCGTCACTGATGGTCAGTTGATCTCAGGGGAAAAGCGTGTACCCGCAAAGATTGAAAATGGTAAAGTCACAGTTGATCTAGAGCAAGATATCTTGAAAATTACGGTGGTAAATCGCTATCAAAATACACCGCCATCAGTGGCATTAGTGCAGAATTTTGGATTGAAACGAGGGGCGATAGCATCAAGTGTAGCCCATGATTCCCATAACATTGTGGCAGTGGGGACAACGGACTTAGAAATCTGTACTGCGGTAAATGCCATCATTCAACATCAAGGTGGTATTGCGGTAGTCGAAGGTAATAAGGTTGACGTATTACCCTTATCGGTGGCGGGTTTGATGAGTGATGGTGATGGTAATGAAGTTGCCAAAAAATACGCAGAACTCGATGCCTGGGCAAAACGATTAGGGTCAACACTATCTGCACCATTCATGACTCTTTCTTTTATGGCGTTGCTGGTGATACCCGATTTAAAACTTAGTGATCAAGGATTATTTGATGGGAGAAAATTTCAGTTTATACCACTGTTTGTTGATGAATTATAGCATTTACCAAGAGTCGTTTGCTGTTAAAATTAAAGAGGTTTGAGAGGGCATAAAGCTATGACTATTGCAGCAATTCAACCGACAAATATAGAAGAATTTTTGCAATTGCCAGAAACAGAACCAGCTTCTGAATTTATTCATGGACAAATTATACAGAAACCAATGCCTCAAGGGGAACATAGCCAACTTCAAATTGATCTATGCGAAACTATTAATCAAATTACTAAACCTCAGAAAATTGCCAAAGCTTTTCCAGAACTACGCTGTATTTTTGGTGGATTAGCAATTGTCCCAGATATAGCGGTATTTCGTTGGGAGCGAATCCCTCGGTTGCCATCAGGACGCATCGCCAATCGGTTTGAAATTCATCCAGATTGGGTAATTGAAATTCTCTCTCCCGAACAGAAATATAAACAAGTTCTCAGCAAATTACTACACTGTGCTGAGTATGGTACTGAGTTAGGTTGGTTGGTTGATAGTGACGATGAAAGTATTTTGGTGGTAGATAGCGATCGCCGAGTTAAGGAACTTAAAAATAGCGATTACTTGCCAGTTCTCACAGGGATTGAATTAAATATTACTGTTCAAGAAGTCTTTAGCTGGTTGAGTTTATAACCCACATTTCGCACCCTCCGATGTCACAATCTTGTGCTGTAAAACACCCTACATCAAGTAATACTTAAATTTTGCAAAGGTAAAAAATGGCTTTCAGTAATTTCAAAACTATTGGGGAAGTCCTCACAACTTTTCAAGTTATCTACACCGAAGACAATTTTATCAGTGAAATTGCCTTTAATATTACCGACTACTTCCGCGAAGATTTAGAATTAATGATGCGGGATGCTGTTGTTGATAACTCAGAATTTGCCATTTGCGAAAACTTAATTTATCCCGTTCTCAAAGAAGTTTGGAAAATCTACCGCCAACATTTTATTTTATGGAGTCATCAATCCTTAAACTACGATGAAAAATTATCAGGATTTCCTGAATATATTTTAGCTAAACGTTCCCCATTAGGTAAAGTTGTTTTTGATAAACCATACTTTATTTTAGTAGAAGCCAAACAAGACAACTTTGAAGCAGGTTGGGCGCAATGTTTAGCGGAAATGATTGCTGCTCAAAGATTAAATGGAGAATATCAAATCATTATTTGGGGGATTGTTTCTAATGGCGCGACATGGCAATTTGGTAAACTAGAAAATAACAAATTTACCAGAAATATGACTCCTTTTACCATTTATGAACTAGATAAATTATTTGCTGCTGTTAATTTTATATTTAAACAATCTGAATTACAGCTAAATAATTTAGTTCGATCTGCTGTTTAACTTTAGGGACTTCAAAAAATAAAACAGATTTGGAGTAAATGAGGTATAAATTTTAGGAACAAAACCTGATGTTAACAGACTTTCAAGCCTGTTCCCTGTTCCCTGCTGTAAAACATACCGTGACCGAAAAAATTTTAGATTTTAGATTAAAATCAAAGTCTAAAATCTAAAAACAAAGTTTCAAGCCTCTCCATCCATTTATGGAGAAAAATACAAATTTTTTTCCGCCTTCAAGCCTCTTCTTTAAAGGAGAAGATAATCCAAAATACTCGCTGCGCTGCGTACGCTTCGCTAACGTCAATCCAAAATCCAAAATTGATTGACGGCTTATGCTAGTGTGTTAATTCTGAAACCTTTATTCCATAAGATTTCATGCACAAAATCTGTCGCGTATTTTTACAAAAAATCATCTGTTCCAGTAGCTTTCGGTGTAAACTATAAACTACAGTAATACCCATAATTTTCGAGACAGTCCTTCCAAAACACACAAAATTAACATACTAGGCTTCTGCTGTTTAAGCTAAAGTATCTGCTTTAAAATTATTAATCTTTTTTATGTCTATTCAAATCTACGGAATACCAAACTGCGGAACTTGTAAAAAAGCCTTCAAGTGGCTTCAAGAAAATGGTGTTGATTATGAGTTCATTAACACCAAAGAAACTCCTCCAACTCGTGAGATGATTAAAAACTGGGTCAAGTCTTTAGGTTCTGCACCTATGCGAAACACATCCGGTCAGTCTTACCGGGCTTTAGGTGATGAAAAGAAAACTTGGACAGATGAGCAATGGATTGAAGCATTCACTAAGGATGCAATGCTGCTTAAACGCCCCCTTTTCCTCAAAGATGGAACGGCTGTGCTGGTAGGTTTTAAAGATAAAGATGAGGTAGTAAGGCAAAAGTTGGGGCTTTAATTTTGCTGGGTTTTACTTTACAAAGAAGGTAGGAGGCAGAGGGCAGGAGGCAGGAGGAAATAAGTATAAATAAAAACTTTAGTTGGGAGCAACGCGAAAACGTGAGGTGGCGAAATCGGGTACGTAAATAGCCTATTTCGGGATGCGATCGCAACGAAAACACCTAATTTTGTTGAGAATTTAGTGGTGTAATTGAGAATCGCACCCGATCTCACAAAATCGCGTTGCTCCCACTTTAGTTCTGGGTTTAAAGCCCAGTTCAAAAAAAGAATTGTATCGAGTGAGAGTGCCACTTTAACGAAGCGGCACGGAGTGCAATACAAAGCGTATTTGCTTCAATCCTACGTTTTTAAACGTGGATTTCTCCTGCCTCCTTAATTTACTTAATTCTGAAAACTTGACCCTTGGGTACAAAAGGTAAATACCGACCCACAGGAATTAAAAAAGCGTGTTCTCGACGAATATGTAAATTATCGCAATAGCCATCAGTAATAATTAGCAATGGTCCATTTTTGGGAAAATCATCCGCTTTTTCCAGTAAATCAATACCGGGTTGTAAAACAGTACCCCCTCTACCCTTGACTTGAACTCTATCTGCTAAAGATTCTGGGGTCAAATAACCTTGATCATAAGCAAAAGCATCACAGAAAACAACCCGCACCAAAGAAACATCATGGGAAATACTATAACTAGCGATCGCCCCTAATGCCTTTCCCAATAATTCCCGCTCCATTGAACCAGAAGTATCTAAAACCACCCCAAATGTGCGACCTTCTTCATGATTGCTATCAGGTACATAACAAGGACGAGGAATATCAGGAGTTGCTGACTGACGACGACTAGGACGGCTATAGGATCTAACTTTAATTAAAGGCGAAAAATAATTATCAAACCACTTAGCTAATTCCACATCCCAAGGAATTGGTGGATAACTCAAAGCGCGAATTTCTTCAATTAAACCTGCGGGTAAAAAACCGCGATTTTGTTCTTGGTGATATGCAAGTCCTTGACTTAAACAACGACGATAAAATTCATCCAGTGCCACACCATCACCATAAGTCCACCAATCTGCTCTTTGTGGTTCTAAAATGTCACATTGTCCAATTCCCCGGAGAGTAGCTAGTTTACGATAAAGGCGTAAATCTTTCACAATTCTGTCATAAATTGACTCAGCAGATAAATTTTTCAAATCAGGATCATACAATGCTCCCACTTGAGGTAATTCACCTACCCCCATTTCTATTAACCAAGAATTAATCACATAATCACAAGCAACATTCCACAAATAAGGCTCTCTTCCTTGACGACGGGTATCATGTCTCAGTCCGGCGTGTAATAATTCATGAGCCATCACAAATCGGTATTCTTCATTAGTTAAACCGCCGGCAGGATTAATAAAAATTTGCTGATTTTCTACATCAATAGCGGCTACAGAAATTTCTAACCGTTGACAAATTAATGGATCTTCAATAATTTCAAAATTAGTTGCTAAAGCTCCCAATAAAGGATAACTATTAATAAACCAAGCCTTAGCTTTTTGTGCAGGAGTGTTATTTTTACTTTCTCCTGCTAAAGAAATATCCTGTCCTGCGGCTACAGATACGGCATTAGTAACAGCTTTTGTTAAACCTTCTCCAAAGACAGCTTGCCAATCAATTTTAGCATACCAATAATAACTTTTGGGAGTTTCTATAAACATATCAACAAAGTCATTTCCGGGAATACCCCGCTCACAAAATTCTTGATATAAACTGTCTTCATTGCGGTTAGCAAAGTTGAGGGGAAAGAGGTATTCTTCTGGAGCAGTTCCTAATTTTAAATCTGCCAGAAATTTAGCAATAAAATAATTACAAGCGGCATTCCATTCACGGAAATAGGTGCGTTCTTGGAAGTGACCAAAGCCTAAATGTAGGAGACAATGAGCCAGTACATAAACCCATTCTTCAGGAGAACCCCGTCGGGTGGGATGTACATGAATTGTACCTAAATTATTAATGACAGCCCAATGTTTTGGCGGACATTGATTACTCGGTTGACGATTAATGTTAGCATGATAAAGTAAAGATGTAAAAATTGGATGCTGTCGCAAGATATTATATCCTTGCTCAAATTGCTGTTTAGCAATATCTTTTTGATTCTGTTTACGTGGCATTTTCTTTTTTGACTAAACGTGGTAAGTCTCTAACTATTTCTACCATTAACCAACTAGGTAAAACATCTCCTTTCTCGGTTTCAGAAACCACCATTTGGGCAATTTCAAAGCTGATAGCGGCTAAATCTTTGAGTAGTCCTTTGGCGCGATGGGCTAAGTCTTTGTGATTACCTGTAATTGCTTGGCGTTCTTGGGGTAATTCTTTGATGAGTTGAGCGCGGAATGATTGAGCTAAAAAATAGAGGACATCTCTATCTTCTGGTAGGTGTGGCCAACCAATTTCGCCTTTAAGAATTGCTGTTAGTTGGTATTTACTTTTAATTTGTTTAATAAAACCTTTGAATTGGGTAGCATGGTGGGGAGAAAGACACCCCAAAGCGAGAACTTCTAGCCAGTGGTCTGTTAGGTTGTCTCCATATTCATGTAAGGTATCACTTAGCATATGCCAAGAGCGGGGGGTGGAAAAAGGTTCTTCATGTTTAGGAGGTTGACTCCACAGATGATCTGGGCGAGTTTGAATATATTCAATTACCCAAGGATGAATATTATGATTTTTTGCCCAATCTAACCAGTCTCGATGGGAAACTTTTAAATGAACATGAACCATACGATTTAGCAAGGGTGAAGACATGGGTTTCACAATTGCACTATCTTGAGCGCGATTACCTGCACCAATGACGATTGAACTTTGGGGAAGATAATATTCACCAATTCTACGTTCATGGATGAGGCTATAAAATGCTTTTTGCACTTCATGAGAACAGGCGTTAAGTTCATCCAAAAATAGGCAATAGGGTTCTTCTCGTGCAATCATTTTTGGTGGACAGAAGCGACTTTTTCCATCTATGATCTGTGGTACTCCGATTAAGTCTTCTGGTGCTAGTTGACTACCAAGTAGTGAAACGCAAGGTATTCCTACCTCGGTTGCAAATTCTTCTACTAATGATGATTTACCAATTCCTGGCGCTCCCCAAATAAATACGGGTCGCACTACTGCGACATTGAGCAGAAATTCTGAGAGTTGTTTTTGGGTTACTGTAATTGCTGGGTTCATTTAAGTAGTCGTGCAAAATAAATTTTATATTTGGGAGAGGTAACACTTCGACAGGCTCAGTGCATCGCAGGGAACAGGTAAGAAATACAGGCATTTTGGTTTTCAATCAATATGTTAAATTAATTTTGCTTGGGTACTTATATTTGGGAGAGGTAACAGATAAGGAATACAGAGATTTTTGTTTGTTCCAAAAATGTTAAATTAATTTTGCCCAGGCACTTACCAAATTGATAAAAGGGAATAGGAAACAGTGATAATGCCAATCATTACAAGTCAACGCAGATCCCCTATCTCCCACTGTCTACTCTTCAATTTCTACATCTGCTACTAAATCTTTTTCGCTCATTTCTTGGTTATACATCATCAATATATTTTTATTTTGCAGCCAACCAATTCTGCTGTTCTAATCGCTGCCAAGCTTTACGTATATGTTGTGGTTTAAAGATGGTGCGTTTGCGGTCGCTCCAGGAATGAACTAACTCTATGGCCTGTTCACTATTTTGGGCTGGGTTGGTTTCGTGAGTTCCTACCCAATGAACTGTAGCCAATACTTCCATGCCATAAGGAGTTTCAAAACCGTTTATGAGGTTACTAACTCGTTCTAACCGTTCCTGTGCCAATGGTTCATTGGCTAAAAATGCCTGTGCAGCTTCTCTACCTGCGGGTAAAACGTAAATTTCCGCGTTTTCTGCCTTGGCTGTTCCATCGCCATAACCACATATATAATACCCTTCTATATGTTTTAAAACATGATTTAAGTTATGGGCATAAGGTCCATATTTGTGTTTTACATACTCAAGGCGTAGGGGTTCACCAGCTACTTGTAAAAAATAGGCGAGTTTTTGAATTTCTAGTTTGGTTAATTCATAACCGGGAATACCGTACAATTCCAGTAAGCGAATAAACAAGGCACGGGCGCGAGTCATATTTGGCTTTTTGCTGGCTACGGGCATTTGTGCGGGTGCGGGTGCGCCACTGGGTTCAAAAATAATGACTTGGACATCTGGAAGTGCAGCAAAGGCTGATTCTATTAAGGGTTTTACCTCACTCCAGTCTAAGCCACCGTTACCGCATCCCAAGGGAGGTATAGCAATGGAAGTAATGTTTAATTGCTGTACTTGAGCGACTAATGCCACCAGTCCGGTTTTGATATCTTCTAATTTAGATTTGCCCTTCCAGTGGCGTTTGGTGGGGAAGTTAATAATGTACAGGGGGTTAAATAAGTTACCTGTAGCGACGGTAAACATCTGCCCCGGTTGCACCTGTCCAGCACGACAGGCTTTTTCGTATTGGCGGAAATTTTCTGGATAAGCTTGTTTAAATTGCAAGGCGATACCTTTACCCATGACACCGACACAGTTCACTGTGTTTACTAGGGCTTGGGCTGGTTCTGTTAATAAGTTGCCTTGCTTAATTTCAATCATTGTTTTTACTGGATTAAAAAAATTTAATTGTTATTTATACTGCTGTATTTTTTGTAGGATTTGCTGATTGGGAATAATTGATTACCAATTACTGATTATTTCTGCTGGAACAACTAGAAACTAATTTTAAACCAATATTATTTTACTACTTTATCTGCATTTTGATTTATAATAATGTAAAATATTATTTTCAGTCTGGATTGCAGATTTTAATAATACCAACTGGGATAAATATTTACTGGTGTTTCTATATTCAGTTGATTAAGGATTTGTTGTACCTGTTGAGCAATGGTTTTATTGATTACGCCTATTTGCTGAATCAAATTCCAGGGACAATATTCATAAACTAAAAATTCTGCTTGTCTTCTCCATTTGCGGTTGGGGTCATCTGGGGTATTAGCCCAATATTTTGATTTCATTAATTCCCAATCAATGACAGATTGTAAATCAGATATATCATCATAAAATTCGCTATATGCCATGATAGCGTGTCCATCAGTAAATGCAAATTTGAGTTTTAAAGAATTGATGGTATGGGCTTCTGAAACTAGATGGATAATTGGCTGTTGTCCACCGCTATAACTATCTACATTTTGTTTATGAATGGCATAAAGCATGGGTGAACGCGGAGCAAAATAAAAGGGGACATAATCATGTAAATATCCCCCAGCACTACAGGGGACTTTTGTGGTGGCACGTCTATCTTGAATGTGTCCGTGTGCGATGTCAAGATAATTGGTTTGTTGTATCTTGAGTTTACTGTTTGCTATCAATCCCCCACTGGTGATTATGGAGGTTAAGTTATCAATGTGGGTGATGTGATAAATCGGTGTAGACATCTAGTGATTTTAAATTATACTCTTGGAGATTTCAGGTACAAACAAACCTATTCTCTAGATTTTAAATCGTCTTTATCGGAATGTTATACACCTAGATATTAACAACGGCAAAATTTGGTTACAACAAAATCTCACAGAAGAAAATCCCACCGCAGATTTAGTAAAAATGGGAGTACCTAAAGAAGATATTGTACTAGGTTTACATCCTCCTTATAAACGCCCCTATACAGATTATGGAGTAGCCTAAAAATCTCTTCTTATCTTTGCTCCTTTGTGTCTTTGCGTGAGATAAAAAAGAAAGGTAGAACCTTTCAAAAACCATTCTCAGTCTCCAGACTGGGAATGAGAGACAGATGTTGCGATCGCAATGAGTAGTTTTGGATCATTTATTGGTTGGAACATTCTTATAGAGATTTTAGAAGGTAATTGTTAATAATCATAACCTGTAATTTTTTTACTGTTAATTATGAGAGCGATCGCCTATAATTTTTATACCTGATAAATGCCTCTTTTTTCAACGTGGCTTTCAGGCTCTATCCCTTATGAAACAAGCTGTTTAGCCACCTTGCCACCCATTAAGTGAAAATTGGCTTTTGGATCAGACTTGGGAAGCGAAGATGGATGTTGTGGAAAGGGAAGGTTGTTATCGGCTTTGGAAGAAGGCTGTTACTAAGACTTTTGATTGGGTATAATCAATAAAAGCAAAATCTACAGTGATTAAATCTATACTTTCTAAAAACTTATGAATAAAAATAAAATGATAGAAAAAATTATGAAAAATTGGCGGGGATTTCCTAACATAAATATCGTCGGTAAATATGACTTTCTAAGCCAAACTGTATGCGCTAATTCTTTGGAGATAACACATCTATCACATTTAATAAACAATCCTAAAGATATACAGATAAAACGAAAAGTTTTGGGAATATTTATCCATGAAATAACTCACTGGCTAGACCATACTAGCACTTTATGGGGGCAAAAATTTTTAATTGATATCTTTAATGCTTTCAATGCAAAATATAACGAAAACATTGATGAATTGTGGCGAATACAAAAGTTATTTTCTGACTTAAGTAGAATTTATTTTGCAGACTACTATACAGCTAATGGTTCTGCTGCTAACAAAACTTGGAATCAGAAACCTTGGCGGTATCAATTCGGTTCTGGCTTACAATTTGATAAAGATGGCAAAATCAGCGAACAGTATCCGTTTTTATTTACTAAATTTTTCACGAGTGATGATGAGCTTATCAAAAGAGTTCCTCTATCGGTAGTTTCTCTGCTAGAGACAAATGCAGTAGCATCCGAAAAGAAACTAGAAATATCTTTATTATCATCACTTTCTCAGGAAGAAATGTTAATTGAAAATAACTTAATAGAGCAAAATTCATTAAAAACATTATACGATCCACAGCTAACTGTTTATTCTGTTGCTGCTCACTGTTTGGCAAATCTTGTTGGAATTTCAGAGATAACAAGTGCTTATTTTTTATCATCTGCTTTATCAACACTTTGCCTTAATCTTCCTTCTCAAGTATTTCCATTACTAAAAATTCCTTATGACATTCAAGAAGCTATAGGTGATAGAACTAAACAAATGTTGAAAATTCAAGACCGTGGTTTTGTGTTTTATCTTCTAGCAAATTTCGCACCTAAAGACAATTTATCAGATGTATTAACCAATTCAGATATATTAAACTGGTTAGAATCAGCAGTAAATGCTGCTGGCTTACCATCTCTTATGCAATTAGAAGAACTAGCATTCATAGAAATGAATGAATTAGATAAGGAAATACTAAAAGATCCTTTAATGGAAAATTTTCAAGAATTAGGTGCAGCTATTGACGAAGATAACTTTATATCTGAATATTCTCGATTAAAAACTCTACTAAAAGCCGGAAGGGAGAATTTTACAAAACGAGGTATTTGTGGAAATCATGAACTGAGTCTTAAATCATTACTTTCTGAAGATGATAGCTGTCTTAAACTACCACCAATACTTTTAGGTGATGATGAGGTAATTCAGTTAGGAATAGAGGCTTTAGGACAGCAATATCAAAACTTAGAAGAATGGATATATTATGTATGGAACATTGAAGATAACCTGAGAGAGTTTAATAAAGCTTGTTTTGTGTAGAATTCCTTTTGTTTTGACACATAAGTTTTTATCATAACTCATGTTTCTGGACCCCAATAGCTTCAGCCATAACATAATCTGAAGGTCTATATCGCAGTTTACCTGGCATTTGACTGTTGACATTAAATTCTCTTATCAATATAAAATCGGTATTCATACCTTCATTTATAGCATTTTGAATAACTGATGCAGTCATTTGATCATCTGCAAAAATTCCTACAATATTATATCCACTTTTATTCATAAAGTAACGATTACCATCTTGGCAATATTCCCTTAATTTCATTTCTACACATTCCGCCAAAAACAGATTTTTTTTAATTTGTGCAGAATGTATTTCTATAATTCTCGAACCTATTATGGGTATTTTTTCACCATTCATACCTAAAATATCCTTATATAACTGTAGTTTTGTATCTCTATATAATTCATTTATTGATTCATAATAATTATTTGGTAAGTAGAAATACAAAGGAATAACTGTACCTTTAGAGTTAAATCTAAAATTTTGAATTAATGATTTTAAAATTGACCCAAAATCAAACCCATCTCTTTTGTAGAAATCTAATACATAAAAAAGTTTTTCAACTAAGTATTTAACATCAATTATTGCTAATGATCTACTAAAATCAAATGTCAGATTATTTTTGTCAGGTTTTTTAGTTTTTTTAGTAAGATTTTGGCGTTTATTATATCTTATAGTTTCAAGTTCATTCCACGAAATATGACTTAAACTTATTAATTCACTAATAATTTTGCTAATATAGTTTTGAAGTTCAACAAAAAGAGATTCAATGTCAATAGGTTCATTAAAAATCTCAGTAATGTGTTTGCCATTATGAACAACATCGGTTCTATAATCTTTGCTAAATTTCATAAATCTATCAACTAGAAAAAGATATTCTTGGTTATTATTTGCTATCTGGGGTATGAATTTCTTTTTCGCATCTTGAAATACTTCAAATTTATCAGGATTTGCCAAAAACTCAAACAATGTTATTATTTGTATAAATTTTGTTGTCAAATTATCTTGCTCAAGTATTTGAGAATTTAACCTTAGAGCATAGTTAACTATATGATATACTTCCCCAATTGTTTTGATATTACTATAATAGCTCTTTATTTTGGACAAATCTCTAACTTTCAGACCATTTCCAATCACTATTTCTGTACTATATTTATTTTGGATTGCAAATCTGCAAATTACAGGATAACGGAAGATAAGGACAATTGATTTGCTATTGTATATCTGTCCTACTCTACCAGGAAGAGAATGAGGATAAAAGTAATCACAATAGTAAAATCTAAATAAATCTAGAATTGGTTCTAACTTCTTGGTGGCTATGTCTATTATTTTAGGATCATGTTCTACTGAAATAGGTAAATATGTTTCATCAATTTCCGATGTTTTTATTTTAAAGCATCCTAAAACGTATGAATTTATTTTATCTTTAAGTAAATTTTGTTCATCATCTGCATGAAATATATTGCTGAACAATTCATCTATATTTACTGTTTCTTTTGGATATAATGTAATATCATTTATAGTAATAACTTCAGGAATATCAAATCTTGGAATAGGAACAAGCATCAAACATTCATCACTTTGTAGATTAACTTGTGAAATTGCTGAATACATATCAATTTTTTCCTGTATTTATAATTTTGTGCTAATATTCAACATTTATTGTATACCAAAAATCTCAATGAGTAACGAAACTACGGGAAAACTCTAAAGAAAATTTAGTATAATTTTGAACACATTATTAATTATTCAAGTGTGATCGCCCTTTTCTTACTTTCTCTTTCAGCAAGCGATCGCCTAATAATATACTCACCGAAAAAAGCCACCCCTCAATAAGAAAGCCAGTTAAGTTAAGAAACGGCTATCTTGTAAAGGCTCTTCATCGCTTATAGTAAAGGTTTCAGTAGCCAATGAGGTGTAACTTCCTTGCGAAGCCGAGGAGGCTAAATTGGCCTTGATAAGAGATTGACTAAATTCAACTCTTGTTATTGATATCAAATTCCCAAGGCTATTCCCATCAGTAGATGAACTGAAATTTTTACTAAATAAACTATTGAATCAGGGCGAGTTAATCAATCATTAAGTGGCATCGTCAGATAAAAAACAAATTCAATAGTGACTACCAACTATTTTTGACCAAACCCAGCATCAACCATTTAACAGCTATGCACAATCCTCTAATTCTGATGCTCGTTACAGTCACTATTTTTTTTCTGATGTTAGCACTAGGGAGCAAACTCTCTGTTGAGAATATCCTCTGCTTCTGGCGAAAACCAGCCTTAGTATTGCGTGCGCTTCTAGCCGTGTTGCTGCTTGTTCCTCTAGAGGTGATTGTGCTGATGAAATTTTTTCACTTACCGCCGGAAGTAACGATAGGATTAGCTTTATTGGCGGCTGCTCCAGGTGCGCCTCTAAGCACAAAGCGAGCGCAAATTGCTGGAGGCAACTTAGGTTATGCAGCAAGTCTTCAGCTGACCCTAGTAATACTTGCGGTTTTTGTGACTCCCTCTACCTTGGCGATTTTTGCGATTTTATTTGCAGATATTTCGCAAAAAGTGGCAATTTTAGATGTTGCCCGACAAGTGATGATGGTGCAAATATTGCCTGTGAGTCTCGGTCTTTTCATCAACAAGTTCGCTCCTACATTTGCTCAAAGAATAGCCCAACCCTTAACTTTGATAGCTGATAGTCTCTTTTTCGGGCTGGTTATTTTGGCGTGTATCTTCGGACTACCATTGTTGTACAAGCTTTGGGTATTACCACTCGGAGCGATAGCGAAGCGCTGCTGCAAGCAGTTCGCCATTATGGTAATTGCCTCTCTAGGAATTGGACACGCTTTAGGCAGATTCGACCATGATACCCGCTCTACCTTGGCGATTTTCTGTGTTGCTCGCAATTTTGGTTTAGCTTTGTTTATCGCCATTTTGAATGATGTACAGCAGCAGGTGATGCCGACGCTGGTGGCTTACTTAATTTTGGGAGCCTTTGTAGGTGTTCCCTACTCAATCTGGAATAAGCGCAGATTAGCTGAAAACCCATCATGAGTCAACAATAGGGTCTTGGGGGTAGGGTGTAGGCTGCATATTTCAATATTTCAGGAGTTTAGCTTTATGTCTCTGCGTGAATACAAACCCGGAACTACTTTCCCTGGAGTCATCGGCCGGACAGTTGATAAATCCAGTCCAGCTTGGCCAGAACCATTGCGGGCAAAAGAAGGCTTACCAAACGTGCTATTTATTGTCTTTGATGATACAGGATTTGGACAATTTGGGTGCTATGGCAGTCCCATCAACACACCCAACCTAGACGCATTAGCAGCCAATGGCTTGCGCTATAACAATTTACACACGACGGCGTTGTGTTCACCCACCCGCTCTTGCCTTCTCACTGGGCGCAATCACCATTCCAACGCTATGGCCTGCATTACAGAAGGGTCTACTGGTTATCCCGGTAGCAATGGGAATATTCCTTTTGAGAATGGGTTTCTCTCCGAGATATTACTACAGAAGGGTTATAACACCTATGCGATCGGCAAATGGCATTTAACCCCCGCCGACCAAATATCTGCGGCTGGCCCCTATGATCGTTGGCCTCTCGGTCGTGGTTTTGAACGTTTTTATGGTTTTCTCGGCGGAGAAACTCACCAGTATTATCCAGATTTGGTTTATGATAACCACACTGTTCAGCCAGAACAGACCCCCGCACAAGGCTATCATTTGACCGCAGACTTAGTAGACAAGGCAATTAGCTTTATTGCTGATGCCAAGCAGGTTGTCCCTAATAAACCCTTTTTCATGTATTTCTGTCCTGGGGCGATGCACGCTCCTCACCATGTGTCGAAAGAATGGGCTGATGCCTATGCTGGACAATTTGATGATGGTTGGGAAGCTTACAGGGAAAAGGTTTTTGCTCGTCAGCAAGAAATGGGCATTGTCCCCGCTAACACAGAACTATCCCGCCATGACCCCGATGTTGCATACTGGGATTCTCTCTCAACAGCAGAAAAACGGCTTTATGCCCGGATGATGGAAGTCTTTGCTGGCTTTTTAACCCATACTGACTATCACATCGGTCGCTTATTCGATTTCCTCAAAACTATTGGTGAGTTCGATAATACTCTAATTATGGTCATCTCCGACAATGGGGCAAGTTCTGAAGGTGGGCCAACTGGTTCGGTTAATGAAAATCTATTTTTTAACAATGTGCCAGAGTCTTTAGAAGAAAACCTCAAAGCATTAGATAAACTGGGTAGTCCAGAAACCTTCAACCATTATGCTTGGGGCTGGACTTGGGCGGGTAATACGCCTTTTCGTCGCTGGAAACGGGAAACCTATCGGGGTGGTATCAGCGACCCGTTGATAGTCCATTGGACTCAAGGTATTGAGGCAAAAGGTGAAATCCTTACTCAGTATGCCCACGCCATTGACTTAGTACCAACGGTACTTGAATTATTAGAAATTGAGCCACCAACAACTATTAGGGGTGTCAGCCAATCCCCAATTCAAGGTGTCAGCTTTGCCCATACTTTTAATAATAGTAATGCACCCACTAAGCACTTGACGCAATATTTTGAGATGATGGGACATCGTTCGCTTTACCATGATGGTTGGCGGGCTGTTTGTCCTTGGCCTGGCCCCTCATTTACAGAAGCAGATGGGTTTTTTGGTGCGCCTATCTCGGCGGAAACTTTGACAGAGTTAGATACTCATCATTGGGAACTGTATCACGTTGCTCAGGATTTTGCCGAAAATCACAACATTGCTACAGACAACCGCCCCAAGTTGATTGAGATGATTGCCACTTGGTATGTAGAGGCGGGTAAATATAATGTGTTACCTGTGGATGGCAGGGGTGTACAACGATTAGCACAAGAACGTCCTCAGATTGCTGTCAATCGTAGCTGCTATACTTACTATCCTGATACTCAGCCAATACCAGCTAATTGTGCTGTTAAGTTGCTCAATCGTTCCCACAGTATTACAGCAGATGTAGAAATTCCCACAGGTGGCGCACAAGGAGTATTACTTGCTCACGGTGGTAATGATAGTGGCTACTCCTTCTATGTCAAAGATGCTAAACTGCACTGGGTTCATAATTATGTAGGGCGATCGCTCTACCATGTCGAGTCTGAGTCATTAATCTCGGAGGGTCGGCACCAGTTACGTTTTGAGTTTAAAGTGACGGGTCAGGCAGATTTAGCCAAGGGGATAGGATCACCAGGTCATGCCCGACTTTATATTGATGGGAAATTAGTTGGGCAAGCGAATGTTCCTGTAACTACTCCCTTAGCACTAGGTCTGACCAGTGGTGTGATCTGTGGGATAGCCCCTGGTGCGCCTGTAACACCCGATTATGAACCGCCCTTCAAGTTTACGGGCAAAATTCATAGTGTGATAGTGGATGTTAGTGGAGATTTGATTCAAGACCGTGAAGCTGAAATGCGTGTGATAATGGCACGACAGTAGCAACAAGATGAAAGATTCTTGTACCTGAAACAGCAAGAAGGCTTACGTCTCATCCGAAGAAGGTTGGAATGCAAAAGCTATAGCTCGTCAAGTTGGTATTGGTGTAACAAGTGTACTTCGCTATTTACGTACTCCTACCTTCCCAGAAACAACTGGACGAAGAAGCCGAGGTCGAAGCATCCTAGTCCCTTACCAGGAATATATCCTTAGACGCTGGAATGAAGGTTGTCACGAAGCCTTAGTCTTGTTTGCAGAGATTCAACAGCAGGGTTACAAAGGGAGTTATGATACTGTAGCTCGTTACACACGACGTATCCGTACAGCCCAAGGAATTAAGCCACGAAAACGCCATTTAGTTAAGTCTTTACCAAAAGTCACTCAACCCAAAAAACTTTGTCTCACACCACGTCGTGCAGTATGGCTAGTGCTACGAAAACCGGAGTCGCAACAGCCAGAAGATAAGGAATTAAGGCTGATGAATATTGACACTCTGCGTCCTAAAGGAGCGCAGATTCTTAGTTCAACGAGTCCACTTAGCTTAGATCCCTTGCGGTGTCTAACCCAGAGGTGGTTCTCTCCACGCCAGTTGCTTCAAGTCGGGAAACCCGCCCAACGCACTGGCTCCTAAGCGTTACTTTCCCCCTGCCCGGAGGTAGTTGGATTACTCCAAGTTTTGTTTGAGTTTAAATTCTGTTTCGTCCAGCCCCCATGAAGATTTTACCTATTCCTGGTTAGGAACTAGAACTATGGAATAGAACCCCATATCTTCAATTGTCAAGGTACAGATTGCCGTTAGGCAGTTAGGTTTTTATACAGGTTGTTTACCATTCCTGTTAAAGCTATTGTAGTATAACTGCCCCTAGAGGGGCAAGCCGCTCCCCTACATCCATCGTCTAAAGCACGATAAAATATTTACGCCTTGCTCCGATACTTTATCTCGATGGTTTTAGCTCGCTCGATTTTGTTATAAAACTATATTTCCCAAAGCGATCGCCATTTATAATAACAATATTATAATCTTCAATGTCACAAGGATAAAAAGAATGGACAGTACAAAACTGAGTGACACAACAATAGAACTATCAGATATTACCGCTTGGGATAAAAACGGAAATAAACTGCTAGTATCAAAAGTTAGAGCTAGGGATATTGTAGAGGATATTACCGCTAAAATCGAAAATATCCTCAAATTTGAGTATGAACATAACAGAGTGATAATTCCCTATGCTATGACAGCTACCCGTGAAGAAATTAAAATCTTTCAATGGGATGGTGAAACGTTAGAAAATGTCTACATCTTCCCAACGCATGAAGTTTTATCTGAATATGATCTAGAATTTAGTAAAAAAAGGATTTTTGAATATTATCTAGAAACATTAGTTGAAGGATGGTTAAGAGATTTAGCTTATCATTGGAAAACAGAAAATCCCCCCAAGTTACAAGAATTACAGCAAATAGGATTTGTAGAAAATCTAGCAGATGCAGCACAATAAAGGTTAGAAAATTGAATGATTACGCTTTATATAGAAACTAATTTTTTTATTGAGTTTGCGAAGAATCAAGAGCAAGAAGCTGAAGAGTTAGTATATTCTACTTCTCCTGAAAAAATGTCGTTAATAGAAATTGTCACTCCGGCAATTTGTTGTATGGAATCTCTTTCGGTTTTGGAAGATGAACGTACAAGGAGAAATCGTTTTCAAGTTAACTTAGAAAGAGAAATAAGTGAACTAAGAGGAAATACGAATTCTGAATACTCTGTAGAAATTATGAAATCTCTTCAAAATGCAAAATATAATAACGAAAAAATGGCTAATAATATTAATATTCGTCTGTTTGAAGTTTTAGAATGGGCTAAAAATTATGTAGAATTCATACAATTAAAACCAGATATACTCAGTACAAGTCTGGAAAATGTACTTATTACTGATCCTACAGATAATTTAATTTTACATTGTATTCTTGATCATGCCAAAACATCTTTAAATAATCAGAAAGTTCTATTGAGTGGAAATTCTAAAGATTTTGGTACAAAAGAGATTAAAGGAATATTGCAGGAAGCAGGTATACAAAGATATTTTGTCAAGACGGGCGATTTTTTAGGCTGGTTAAATTCACAGTTCTAATTATTGTGTTAAATCCCACATTTTGCACTTCAAAAAGTAGCATAATCAAACTACATTGACGGTCAATTAAAACATTAAAACTTATGGTTTGAATTGGAGTGCGGAATGTGGGTTATAGAAAGCTTTGAATTTACCAGTTTTCTCCAAATTGATCAGGTCAATATTTAGCAAAAACATGGGTTGAAAGCTCCTCGCCCCTGTTTGCCCACAGGCAAGCTTCTAGGGCGACTTTTTGATAGAATAGTACAAACAGGGCATTGTCTGTTGGGCGAGACAGTGTAAGACGGGGATTCCTGCAACTGTTGTTTGAACCCAGAATCTTCGCGCTTCTAGGGCGGGGAGTGTGTCAACCCAAATAGGTCTTTCCGCAGTATCTATAGCGTCTAAACTTGAAATAACAAACTTTAGCGAATACGCACTGGTAGAGTGACAAACCCGTTGCCAGGGAAGGTTTCGCGCTCTAGGGTCTCGTTTGAGGCAAGCGATATCTCTGCGGTGTGGGCGAGCAGCGTTTCGACAGTAACGCGCAACTCCAGTTGAGCGAGAGGCGCTCCCAGACAGTAGTGGATACCCCCGCCGTAAAGCAAATTGGCTTGCTGTTCGCGGTCGAGATGGATTTCATCCGGGGCGTTGAACGCTCGCGGATCTCGGTTAGCGGCGATCCACATCAGCGAGATCCGCTCACCTGCGGGAATCGTACGGCCGTTGATCGTGGCTTCCCGCGTTGTTACTCGGGTGTTGGCAACCAATGGACCGTCCATTCGAGGAATTTCATTGATGGCGGCGGGAATTAGCTGTGGCTGTTCGCGCAGACGGTGTTGGAGGTTCTGGTTTTCTGCTAGATGGGCAATGACAATGCCGATTGCTGCGGCGACGGTGCCATGCCCTGCTATCCAATTCCGCAGCACCGCGATGATATCCTCGTTGCTCCAGCGGTGACCGTTTACCTCGGTCATCATCAGCCGACCGGTAACATCGTCCCGGATGTCCTGACGACGATGATCCTCGATTGCCTCGGTAACAATTGCCTCGTACTCCACTGCGATCGCACGCGCAGCCTCATGATCGTGGTGGAAAGTCGCCGCCTGATTGCCGTGACTCCAGTTGCGGACGCGTTCCCACGTTGTCTGTGGCCAGCCAAGAAACGCACACATCGTTCGGAAGGCGATCGGCTCGGCAATGTCTGCCACTGCATCAGTTGTACCTGGCATCTTGATCGCCTCCATTACATTCGTAGCGATTTCTCGACACTTGGGTTCAATCGATGCCATCTCGGAGGCTGAAAAGTAGGGTGCTAGGATTTCGCGGTATTTCGTGTGTTCGGCTCCATTCATGGCATTCGGAATAGCACGATGCAGCGAGGCATTGATAAAAGTGTCCGGGTCATCCAGCACTGCGACAACATCCGCGTGGCAAAAGAGTGACCAGTGCATTGCATCGCTGTAAGCAACGGGACACCGCTCGCGCAGCTCGTCGTAGGCGTGAAGCTGATCGGCTAATACTGCTGGGTCTCGCGGATTCCAATCCTGTGGGGTGTGGTCAGACATTGTCATAGATACCTCCAGTAGATCAATTAATGTTTGCAAAAGCATTGATCGCGTTAAATGTGAACACACCTTTAATAAAATTAGGTCTCTAAATTGTAATTGGGATATTATTAACAGAGGTATCTCTTATGAAATAAGTCTCATGACAAAGAAAGGCAGAGAGAGGAGGACATCTCTACTATCTATTGAGAATATCTTTTTAATTTTTTCTACTATTCCTATCTCATCTATTATTCCTGAGTGATCTATAACTGAGGATTAAGGGTTGGGGGTTTGCAAGTGATCGCCTGCGGCACTGGCGTAGCCAATCGCCCTCCCCACTTCCCACTACCATCGCCTAACACCTAAAAACCTAACCTTCATGAATCAATTGTAACAAAGCCTCCGTTGATATCTTCCCACTCATATCAGAACCCTCCAGCAAACTATCCGCCAAATCCCGCTTATGGTGATGCAACTCCACAATCTTATCCTCAATAGTGTCCTTTGCTACCAACCTATAAATAGTCACCGGGCGTTGTTGTCCAATGCGGTGGGCG